>JAJBTS010000113.1 GCA_020860885.1 Bacteroidales bacterium | reverse complement strand
TTAAAGAAGTGATGAGTATTATCTGAAAAACGCTTTTATTTTTTCCCTTTCGCAGTAAATATAGTATAGAAAAGCTTAATCAAATTTGGAGAGTCATCATTCGTATTCCAAAAGAAAAATACATCAAATAAGCATCGAAAAGTTCCATATAGTAACATTCATTCATTTTTTTTGACAAAAGCAAGTCATAATTCTTAATTTTTAATTAGTTTTTTTATCTTTGCGAAAGTGAAAATTTTCTAGTACTAACTAATCAACAGAAACAATATGTTCAAAAATCATCCAAAAGGGTTGTATGCCCTTGCTCTTGCTAATACCGGGGAACGTTTCGGTTATTATACGATGCTTGCTATTTTCGTTTTATTCCTGCAGGCAAAATTCGGATTAACATCCACTACAACATCTACTATCTTCGGTGGATTCCTTGCTCTTGTGTATTTTATGCCATTAGTAGGCGGGATAATTGCTGATAAATGGCTGGGATACGGTAAAACGGTAACTATGGGTATCATTGTAATGTTTGCCGGTTATCTCTTTCTTTCCATACCTACCGCACGGGATAGTTTCTCCATGGGCATTATGTTTGCAGCTTTATTCTTTATTGCTTTAGGAACAGGCTTATTTAAAGGGAATCTGCAGGTAATGGTCGGAAATCTATACGATGATCCCCGATACAGTTCACAACGCGACAGTGCATTCAGCATCTTTTATATGGCTATCAACCTGGGTGCTTTATATGCTCCTACAGCAGCTACTAAAGTAACCAATTATTTCTTAGGAAAAGTAGGTTTGACATACAATGCTAAAATACCTGCTCTTGCCCATCAATACCTGGATGGTTCTATCGAACCTCAGGGATTGAGCGAACTGACCAGTCTGGCTGCAGCACAGACAGGAACTGCAGACTTAACTGCATTCAGTAATTTATATATTGACAGACTATCGGAAGCATACAATTACGGATTTGCAGTAGCTTGTTTCTCTCTTGTTGTTTCTATGTTGATTTACCTTGTATTCAGAAAAACTTTCAAACACGCCGATTACAATTCCAAACAATTGGCTGCCAGCAAAGCAACAGATACAAATGCTGTAAAAGAACCGGAACTTTCGCCTCAACAGACAAAAGAAAGGATCATAGCTCTTATTCTGGTTTTCTCTGTGGTTATCTTTTTCTGGATGTCTTTCCATCAAAACGGACTGACGATGACCTGGTTCGCACGCGACTATACGGCGAATATAGCAGAGGGCCTCACCCGGATAGGATTTGATGTATTGAATCTGACTTTCATTATTATTGCCGTATACGCGTTGTTCAATATCTTCCAAACTACAGTTGCCAAAAGTAAAGCTATAGCAGGGGGAATTTTCATTGCAGCCATGGCGGCTCTCGTGGTCAATTATATGAATATGTCTGATGCGGTAGAAGTTACTCCACAAATCTTCCAACAATTTAATCCATTCTTCGTAGTTGTATTAACCCCTGTTTCCCTTGCTATTTTCGGGTCTTTATCTAAAAAAGGCAAAGAGCCTTCCGCTCCCCGCAAGATTGGTATAGGTATGATTATAGCAGCATTAGGATTTGCAATTCTTTCTTTCGGGTCACTGGGCTTAGCGACTCCGGATTCATTACAGGCAACGGGTGGTGTAAGCAGTGAGCTCGTATCTCCGAACTGGTTAATCAGCACATACCTGGTATTAACTTTTGCGGAGTTATTATTAAGTCCTATGGGTATCTCATTTGTATCTAAAGTTGCACCTCCAAAGTATAAAGGTTTAATGATGGGTGGCTGGTTTGCAGCAACAGCTATCGGAAACTATCTGGTTGCCATTATCGGTTACCTTTGGGGAGGCATGGAATTGTGGATGGTATGGGGCATACTGGTTGCTTTATGTTTAATTTCTGCATTGTTTATGTTCTCTATCCTGAAAAAACTCGAAAGAGTAACAAAAGATTGTTGATAATTCTTTGAATTTTATATAGAAATTCCTCATTATAGATGAGGATGTCCAAAAAGAACTTCTTGCCCCTAAATCCCCTAAAGGGGACTTCTTAAACAGTTGAATATCAATAGCCCCCTTTAGGGGGTTGGGGCCAGTCGATGAGATTATTTACTTTTTGGACATCCTCATCATCTTTTAACGATAATCTACAAAACCATAGAATCAATTCTCAAAACTTATCCTTATTCCAAGCTTTAATGATAAAGTTTAATTTAATTATTTCATTATCTTTGCATTCATAGTAAAAATAACTTAAAAATTTAATATGGCTGACGACAAAAAATTCACTCCGTTCGTTTCGGCAGACTCCAATATGAAAGAATTCACCGTAAGAGCTTTGCTCATCGGTTTGATTCTGGCTGTGGTATTGGGCGCTGCCAACGCTTATTTAGGATTAAAAGCAGGTATGACCATTGCTGCCACCTATCCTGCTGCTGTAATAGGAATGGCAGTACTTCGTTTTTTCCGCGGAACGATTCTCGAAGAAAATTTTACCCGTACGGTAGGTTCTATCGGGGAATCGGTTGCTGCCGGAGCTATCTTTACTCTGCCCGCCTTCTACATTGCAGGTGTATGGAGCGGTGAAGAATTCAGTTCTATGAGCAGTTACCTGACTGCTTCTTTAATTCTCATTACCGGTGGTACTTTAGGTGTTTTATTTGTAGCATTGCTTCGCAGGGTAATGGTGGAAGATAAAGAACTACCTTTCCCTGAAAGTGTGGCTGCGGCTGAAATACACAAAACCGGACAAAGCGGCTCCGGAGGTTCCAAATATTTATTCACAGCTATGATTGTTGGAGCTGTAGTGAAAATTGCCGGCGATTTAAGGCTTTTCGCCACGGAATGGACGGCTTTCTTTAAGACAGGATCAGCCAGCTTTGCCAACGGAAGGGCTCTCGAAGGCGGCTTTATGGTCGGAGGACCTACTATCAGTCCTGCTTACTTAGGCGTAGGATATATTATCGGCCCTAAATTATCGGCTCTTAATTTCAGCGGATCCGTAATGGCCTGGGGACTTATGGTTCCTATGTTATTGATGATGCTGGGAAGTTCTTTTGTAGCTTCATTACCTGTTAACGAAGGATTGGACGTTGCAACTTCTACAGATGCGTGGCTGAATGCAGCAAATGTAGTATGGAAAGAGATCGTTCGTATTATTGCTATCGGTGGAATGTTGGTTGCAGCCTGTTATACCCTCTATAGAATGCGGAGCAGTCTGGGTACAGGATTAAAACGTTCTGTAAAAGACTTGAAACGTGCCACTCAGGGCACGGGAGAAAGTGTTGAAAGAACAGAGAAAGATTTGAAAACATCCTGGATATTGATCGGTATTTGCATTTCTGCGGTATTGACCTTCATTATTACCTATTTCATATTCCAGACATCGGTTCTGGTAGCTATTGTAGCTTCGACCCTGATGATTGTATTAGCATTCTTTTTTGCTGCCGTTTCGGGTTATCTCGTAGGAATTATCGGATCCAGTAACAACCCGATCAGTGGACTAACGTTAACAGCCTTAGTGGTTACAGCCCTTATCTTAGTCGCTTTTGGTGTGGATTCCGACAACGGCGGGGTAGCTGCAGTATTAGGCATCGCTGCTATCGTATGTGTAGCAGCCGCTGTAGGTGGTGAAATGTTCCAGGACTTAAAAGCAGGACACATCCTCGGAGGTACTCCCTGGAAAATGCAGATCGGAGATATCATCGGGGTAATTATTTCCGGATTTGTGATGTTCGGAGTATTGATCATCCTGAATCAGGGTGATATCAATATGGGGCTTCAGCAAGGTTACGAAGGGGGTTTCGGAAGTAAAAACTTGTCGGCTCCACAGGCAGGATTAATGGCAACTCTATCACAGGGTATTGTCGGCGGACAAATGGCCTGGGCTTTAATCATTGCCGGAATGGTTCTCGGATTTGCTTTTATCTTAATGGGAATCAAAAGTCCTATGCTGATCTTTGTAGGAATGTACTTACCATTCAGCACTGTATTTGCTATCTTCGTAGGAGGCTTGATCAAAGGTATTTTAGATTTGTATATTGCAAGAAAGAATTACAACGCCGGTCAATTAGCGACTGTAGAAAACACAGGTGTATTACTGGCTTCAGGTATGATTGCAGGAGAAGCCCTGATGGGATTGGTAGTAGCTATATTTGCGATGTTTAATATTTTCTTCTCGGATATGTTATCCATCAGTAATCCTCTCTATCTGATCGGCCTGATCATTGTAGCAATAATAGGATATTTTCTGGTTACGTTGCCCATTAAGAAGGCTAATTCTTTGAAGAAATAAAATGGATAAAAAAAAGGGGGTCAATCTCTTTGACTTGATCCCACATATCAGTGAACATATTACAACTGAAAAAGAGGGAGAGCTATCGGTGATAGCTTTCCCCCGTTTCAGAAATAAGTTTATGCAAAAACATTTTGTATTAAAAGGGAAATCTCCCATCATTCGTATCCGGCTGGAAGAACACGGAACGGCTGTATGGGATCTCATCAATGGAGAACGCAGTATTAAGGAAATATCAGACCTGCTGGCTGAGCATTTTAACCACGAAGAAAACTATGAATACCGTATTGCAGCTTATTTCTCTCAACTCTACAAACAAGGGTTTATAAAATAAACTTCTGCGGAGAAAGAAGAA
>JAJBTS010000303.1 GCA_020860885.1 Bacteroidales bacterium | reverse complement strand
CAACGGTTCGCGACCAGTTGGCGTATCTGGTCGAAACCTATTTTGTATTCAAAGTTTTCAGGATAAATCATTATTAATAATTATACGAAAGAGTCAAATAATTTTCTCTTACTACAATTATTTTTCTCTTCCTGCCCGTAAGGCTTTTAAATTCATTTCTATTACTTCTTCTCCTTTTCTTCCGAAGATATGGGAGATTCCGTTTTCTAATTTATTAAAATCAATATTCAGGTAAGGAGCGGCGGCGCCTAATAAAACCATGTTACTCGAACGCGGCGCCCCAAAATCCCTGGCTATCTGATATACATCTATAATCTTTTTATTCGGCAGATTGTTGTAAGCTTCCATCACTTTTTCTATATCCGGATAATTCGGGATGTTTTCAAAAGGCTTGGAATTGGTTACCACCCAACCGTCTTTTTTGAGGTATTGAAGATATCTTAAAGCTTCCATAGGTTCGAGGGAGATAATGATATCTACATTCCCCAAAGGAATCAGGTCGGAGGCAATCGGTTTATCGCTGATTCGCAAGTGCGACTGCACATCTCCGCCTCGTTGGCTCATTCCGTGTACTTCAGCTTGTTTCATATACAAGCCGTCTTCCAGTGCCGCTTCTCCAATGACTGCAGCTACCGACAATATTCCCTGGCCGCCTACGCCTGCCAATATTATATCTGTTTTCATTTCTTCTTTTTTCTTTTAAATGTCTGAATACACTCTCTGCAAGGAACAATAACCGATACGCCGGGGTATTCGATTTCTTCCCTTATGATCTGTTTCATCTCTTCGTAGTTCTTTTTCAAAGGAACGAAAGCGCGAAGGTGGTCCGGATGAACGCCTATCCCTTTGCAGATATCGTGGATACGTCCTGTAGCCGCCGAATCCTGTCCGCCGGTCATAGCCGTGGTTTCATTGTCGGAAATGATAATCACCACATTCGAATTGGAATTCACACAATCCAGTAAACCTGTCATGCCCGAATGAGTAAAGGTCGAGTCTCCGATAACAGCCAGCGAAGGATAAACACCTGCTTCGGACGCTCCTTTGGCCATGGTGATAGAGGCTCCCATATCAATACAGGATTCTATGGAACGGAAAGGAGGAAGGGCTCCTAAGGTATAGCAGCCTATATCGCTGAATACTTTAGCTCCCTGATATTCTTTTATTACTTCATTCAATGCTTCGTACACATCCCGGTGGCCGCAACCTGCACATAAAGCCGGCGGACGGTTTTCAACAATAGAAGGAATATTATAATGAGAAATAACATCCAACCCGAGGGCTTTGCGCACTTTGTCGGGATTCAGTTCTCCGTCGCGGTTCAGTGTGCCGTCCAACCGTCCGCGGACTTTCAGACCTATGCCCAGATATCCTTTTAATTGTTCTTCAACGACAGGGAATCCGTCTTCCAGCACTAAGATCTCCTCACATTCCTCTACCAGTTTAAGCAACTGCTTTTTAGGCAGCGGATACTGACTGACCTTTAATACCGGGTTTTTGAATCCGTCGGGATAGTTTTCCAGTAAATAATTGAACGCGATTCCACAGGCTACGATACCCGTTTTTTTATCCGGTCCGTCGAAGTACTGATTGTATGGGGAGTTTTCGGAAGCCTCCAGGAATTCCGATTGTTTTTCCAGCAACTCTTTGTATCTTCTGCGTGCATTTACCGGAAGTAAGATATATTTTAAGTGAGCATTTTCTTCCAGGTGCATCCGGTTTTGTTCCCTGATTTCTCTACGTTGCACTCCTGCGCGGGAATGGGCCATCCGGATGGTAATACGGAACAAGATAGGATAACCCAGTTTTTCCGAAAGGTCGTATCCATCGTAGATCATATCGTAAGCTTCCTGTTGGTTGGAAGGTTCAAAAATGGGGATCATCGCGAAATTGCCATATACGCGGTTGTCCTGTTCGTTTTGGGAAGAGTGCATAGACGGGTCATCCGCCGATACGATGATCATCCCTCCGTTGATTCCGGACATTGCAATATTCATAAAGGCGTCGGCTGCCACGTTCAAGCCTACATGTTTCATGCAGGAGAGTGTTCTTTTTCCTGCATACGACATACCTAACGCTGTTTCCAAAGCTGTTTTCTCGTTGCTGCACCATTTCGAAAAGATATTCCTTTCTTTAGCCAGAGGAGAAGCCTGAATAAATTCTGTAATTTCTGTAGAAGGAGTTCCCGGGTAGGAATACACTCCCGATAAACCGGCATCGATAGCGGCTTGTGCTATAGCTTCGTCACCTAAAAATAACTGTTTTTTCATTATGTTAATGTGTTATTATACCAATGTGCGGATGGATAGGTGGATGAACGCATCATTTCTTAATTGGCGCCACAAAACATCCGGATATTAATAATCCGGCAAAGATAATGAATTTTTCCGAGTGTCAGGGAAGTTTGAGAGTATATCCTTTTCCGTAATAAGGCTCAATGGATATTCCTTCTTTTTCAAGAATGTCCCGCAGATTATTAATTAAATTCTTCACCATCTGCTGATTTTTCGTATCGTACTGGTTCCAGATTAAACTGTGTATCTCTTTGGAATTAACCAGTTGATTTTTATTTTTTGCCAGTAAAGCCAGTACTTTGGCCTGTCTTTCTTTTAAGGGATAGTTGGCAGAAGGCGACTGAAGAATGTAAGAAGACATGTTCAATTGAAGATGACCGAAGGAAATGATTTCCGGTATGTCGTAAATCGTTTTCATCTGGCTTTTTATTAAAGCCACCATTTCTTTTACGGAAACTGTTTTTCGGATAAATGCGGTTGCACCGAGTCCGTAACTGGTTAAAGCGCCATCTTCCTGCATATGGTGGTTGGTCATAATAAATACCGGAGTCAAAGTATCTTGTTTACGGATAAGCTCCAATACCTGCCAGCCGCTTTTCTCCGGCATATCGATATCCATTAAAACAACATGAGGGTTGTAAGATTTGTATAATTCGAAAGCGGTCGCTCCATTATCTGCTGTTTTAACGGAGAAATCGTTATTTTCAAATTGTTTCCTTAAAACTTTCAGCAGTTGTTCATCATCTTCTGCAATGAGAATGGTATATTTCATAATTAAATAATTCTAAAATTCACATATTCTTAAAAAGAAAACCAACAACTTTTGCCCGATAGACCTTCAAAGTGCGGTGGAGACTTCCACCTTTTTACATGAATTATTCTTTATTTACCGGAGTCTTATTCGGTAATTCCAGGATAAATTCTGTAAATTCCTTTTCTTTGCTTTCCACTTTAATGCTGCCTTTCATATTCTGCACGATCAGTAAAACGTAGCTTAAACCTAAGCCGAAGCCACTTTTTCTTCTTTTTTCCGCAGAATTACTTCTGAAAAACTTGTCAAAAATACGATTTATTTCCGAATCTGAGATACCCAAACCATTATCTTTATGTCTTATCTCTATAAAACCGTTTATAACAGAGACTTTGATGTTTATTGTTACTTCTTCTTTGGAATATTTGATTGAATTTTCCACGAGGTTATCCATCATATTGGAGAAATGCAGGATATCCGTATGAAAAAGAAGGTTTTCAGGTATCTCTGTCACAAATCGTATTTTCTTATCCGCACGGGATGGATATTTTTGAGTCAGCTTTTCAAAGAAAGAGTGTAGTTCAATCGTATTCCATTCAAATTCGATCTTACCCTGTTCTCCTTTACTGATCTCCTGTATTTTCTCGATGTAGGAATTTAGTTTTTTCAGGGCGAAAACCGAGTCCGATATAAATTCTTCGGCAGAAGAATAATCGTTTTCCTTGATTCCGTCGCCGACATATTCCAGCATCGCCAGCGAAGAAGTAATGGGCCTTTTCAATTCATGGGTCATTGTATTAATGAAACCTTGTTTTATTTCTTGTTCTTTCCATTGCCCCAATATGCTTCCTGACAGTTTTAATAAGCAATAGATGGCAGCAACGATTAATACGTAGGAAATAATCAGTTGGAAAGCCATTTTTTGAAAGATAATATAAAAAGGAGTCTGAATGTAAGCTTTCACCTGCATGGAATGAGGCAGGTCCAAAGAGAGCAGGTCTGTTTCGTAAAGGTTGTATTTATGACTTTGGTTGATTAAATTGCTATATATATATGGTGTCTTTCTCGTTGTCGTGAAATTCAACACAGGTATTAACATAGGAAATGGAATTTTTAGTAAGGTTTTCTTCTAAAATACGCTTTAAGTTTGTTACATCGAAAGGAACCATGTGTTTGATAATAAACTGATCCAGTTTTTGTCTCTCATAAAGGTCTCCCGGATTGTATTCGATAATAATGGTGGTATCTTCGAGTGCCAGGATTGCCTGTCTTTTTTCGTTCTGACTGTATTCTTCCGGTTTTAATACGTAACTGGAATTTCCTCCTAATTCCATTCTTCTCTGATGAAAATCCTGATCGATAGATACCTGAAAAGACTCTTTTACCTGTTCTTCCAGATTGTGTTGATAAGATTCGTGCATATTGAATAGCCAGAGTAATTGCAGGCACAAGATGGCGGCCAGGGCTATAAAAAGAATTCTTATTATATAGGAGTGTTTCATTTTCATGTCTTTGAGATGCTTTAGAAGGCAATGTAGCAACTTTTTTTAAGAAAGTTACCATTGAGTTACCTTTTTCTTGCATATTATTGGATTTTTTTTAATTTATTTGTACTCGATAT
>JAJBTS010000166.1 GCA_020860885.1 Bacteroidales bacterium | reverse complement strand
ACTATTTAGTTTGTTTTTAATTGATAATTGCAATTAGAAAACCCAAAGCAATAAATGCGCCAGGAGCAAGAACAAAAATGAGAGAGCCATATTGTTCGGGATAAATGGTAAGACTAAACATTTTGCCTGTTCCTAAAAATTCGCGGATGCTTCCTAATAAGGATAAAGCCAAAGTAAAACCCAACCCCATTCCTAATCCATCCACCAGAGAAGGGAAAACTTTATTTTTTGCAGCAAAAGCTTCCGCCCGGCCCAAAACAATACAATTCACTACAATAAGAGGAATAAACAATCCCAGACTATCGTATAAAGCGGGAATATACGCCTCCATTATCATTTGTACCAGTGTAACGAAAGATGCAATGATTACAATAAAGGCTGGAATACGGACTTTATCCGGAATTAAGTTTTTCACTAAAGACACAACTGTATTTGAGCATGTTAATACAAAAGTAGTTGCCAGGCCCATTGCTAAACCATTCATCGCTGAACTGGTAGTTCCCAGAACAGGACACATTCCCAGCAGTAATACAAATACCGGATTCTCTCTGAGAATGCCATTCGTTAGGATTTTCAACTTATTTGCCATATTTTGTTGTATTAATTGTTCTTGGAAGTAGCCTCACTAGATCCATCCGTTTTTTCTTCCACTTCAGAATTATTATTTTGTGTTGTCGCACCGGAATTTGTATCCGTAGAAGTTGCACCAGAATCACTATCTGTTTTACCCGAATAAGCAGCATAGGCTTTATTTACAGCATCCAGAAAAGCAACAGAAGTGATGGTCGCTGCAGTGATAGCATCTACACTTCCTCCCTCTTTCTTAACTTTCAAAATTCTATTCGACAAATTCTCTCCTATTATATTTTGATTATTTTTTTCCGTTTTAAACCACGGATCCATTTTATCTCCTAGTCCCGGGGTTTCTGCGTGAGAAAGAACTTCATAATTAATAATTTTCCCATCCGGAGTTAAACCTGTAATTATCCGTATCTCTCCACTAAATCCTTTCATTGAAATAGTTTCAATAGCCAGTCCTATTAACTTACCCTCTTTTTTTGCAGGATAAATGATAGCTGTATCTTTTGGAGCCAGTTCAACTTTATACATTTCTGATGCAGGATCGTTATCGAAATCAGGCACAACCTCCCTGATGGCATTTTCTAATTTCTTCTTTTGAGCTAAAGAAATTGGCTCTCTAGTCAACTCACTGACTCCTGCCAGAACAGCCCCTGAAAGAATACAAATAATCATCAGGGATAGTAACATATTTTTAAAAGTAGATTCTAACTTAGCCATTTTTTATTTTCACTCCGTATCTTTTTGGTTTTAAGTAAGTATTTAATAATGGGGTTATAGCATTCATGATTAGAATCGCAAAAGAAACACCTTCAGGATATGCGCCCCACAATCGTATTATGGAAGTAATTACTCCTATACCTATAGCATATATAATCATTCCAGCTTTAGTCATTGGAGAAGTCACATAGTCCGTCGCCATAAAAACAGCTCCCAATAATAAGCCTCCGGATAATATATGAATAACAGGAGAAGCATATTCTACCGGGTTAATCAGGTTCATTATTCCGGTAAAAGCAAAGACTGTTAATACTACAAAAACCGGAATGTACCATTGAATAATTTTTTTCCACAACATAAACAGGAAGCCTAATAGAATAGCTAAAGCTCCCACTTCTCCCAGGCTTCCACCCATATTTCCTAAAAGTAAAGAAAAATAATCAGGTATAGTTCCAAAATGATTTTCTATCTTATTTAAAACGGTTGCCCCTGTTGTTGCATCCAAATAATTCATAGGAAATAATCCGGGTTCCGGCCATGTCGTCATTGGAGCAGGAAAAGAGATTAACAAAAAGACCCGTCCCACCAATGCAGGGTTAAAAATATTATTTCCCAGTCCGCCAAAGGTCAACTTTCCGATACCAATAGCAACCAACGCTCCGATCATAATAATCCATACAGGCAAATTCGATGGTAAATTAAAAGCCAGTAAAACCCCTGTCAGCATTGCCGAACCATCCATAACCGTAGGTTTAACTTTCATGAGGAACTTCTGGATCAGGAATTCAAACAGAACACAGAAAAAAACAGAAGCGATCGTAACAATCAAAGCTCCTAATCCGAAAAAGATTAAGGATACAATAAATGTAGGAATAAGAGCAATCAACACTCCATACATTTTCTTTTCCACAGTATCTCCACTATGAATATGTGGGGAAGGCGAAACAATTAACTTTTCCATCATTTTCTGTTACGTATAATTTGATTTACTTTCCCTTTACCCAACCGGATATAATCCAGAAGCGGACGGTTCGAAGGACAAGTATAAGAACAGGAACCACATTCCAGGCAATCGGTGATATTAAAGTTTTCAGCTTTCTCCCATTCTTCGAAATCTGTTAACGTCATCAAATAGCTCGGCACCAATCCCATCGGGCAAATCTTTACACATTTGCCGCATCGTATACAATTTCTACTCTCCTTTCTTAAGGATTCTTTATCCGATAATATCAAAACTCCCGACATACCCTTTGTTACCGGAACATCCATATTAATTATAGCTTTGCCCATCATAGGTCCTCCGGCAATAATTTTACCTGTATTTTCCGGTAATCCTCCTGCATACTCTATAAGATTTCTGACAGGTGTTCCTATTCGGGCCCAGACATCCATGGGTTTTGAAAGAGATTTCCCGGTAACAGTTACCAACCTTTCAAAAAGGGGTTTATTTTTTTGCACGGCTTCATACACAGCAAAAGTTGTTCCTACATTTTGAACAACTGTCCCTACATCTGCCGGTAATTTGCCGCTCGGAACCTGCCTGCCAATCAGCGCATCTATCAGTTGTTTTTCTCCTCCCTGGGGATATTTTACTTCCAATGCTACAACTTCAATTCCATTGTATTCAGAAGCCAGAGCGGATAAATGTTCTATTGCGTCTTTTTTATTATTTTCAATGCCAATAATCGCCCTGTTAACACCTAAAGCTTTCATTAATATTTTTATACCAATCAGTATTTCCCGTCCTTTTTCCAGCATCAAAGAATGATCATCCGTCAGATAAGGCTCACATTCCGTAGCATTGATTATGAGAGTATCAATCTTCCCATTACCGGACATCAATTTAACATTCGTTGGGAAAGTAGCTCCTCCCAACCCTACAATACCTGCTTGTTCTATTTTAGCAATAATTTCTTCCGAAGATAGATTGAATTCCTCTATCAGTTTTTCTGTCCGGTCTATAGATTCTTCCCACTCATCTCCTTCTACTTCTATAAAAACAGCATCTTTACGGTATCCGCTTGAATCCAACACCTTATCGATCTTCGTTACTTTCCCGGAAACGGAAGAATGAATATTGGCCGAAATAAAGCCGGAAGATTTAGCTAGTAAACTTCCTACTTTTACATTTTCTCCTTTCTTTACAAGAAGGGTAGACGGAGCTCCTAAAGATTGATGCAGAGGAATCACTACAAGCTTAGGTAAAGGCAATCGCTCAGTCCCTTTATTGGCTGATAATTTATTTTGCGGAGGATGGATCCCTCCTATTTTAAACGTTTTCAACTTTTTCTTTCTTTATTGGAAAATTTAACTCAATAATTGTAGAATTCGGGCATTCCGGAACACATTTTCTACATAGTCTGCATTTATTATCATCAATATATGCCAAATTGTTTTCAATGGTGATAGCTTCAAAAGGGCAAGCCTTCATACATTTTTTACACGCAATACACGAAACTTTACAGGATTTCATTGCTACAGCGGGTTTGTCTTTGTTCATGCAACTTACATAAATCCTTCTGGATTTAGGACCTTTCTTCCTTAACTCAATCAACGATTTAGGACATGCCTTGACACATTTACCGCAAGCTGTACATTTATCTTCATTTACTTCAGGAAGCTGAGTGGCATCATTTATATGGATTGCATCAAACGGACATACTTTAACACAATCTCCATAACCCAGACATCCGAAAGAACAATCGGTATCCCCACCATAAAGATTGGAAGCTATGGCACAAGAGCTCGCCCCATCATAATAATTTGTTTTAGCACGGTTGGAGCAATTACCATTACATTTCACAACAGCTATCTGTTGAACCGTATTCTGAACACTTTGTCTGAGAATATCTGCAACCAAATCCATAGTTGCACTTCCACCTACCGGGCAATAAAAATTATCCAATGTATCTGCTTTGGCTAAAGCCGAAGCAAAACCACTGCATCCGGGAAAACCACACGCACCACAGTTAGCCGCAGGCAGTATTTCCTGAATCTGAGCAATACGCTGGTCTTCGTAAACATAAAACTTCTTTGAAGCAAAATATAAAATCAGTGCTCCAATTGCTCCGATACCACCTAATGATAGAATTGCCAATAATATAATATTCATATTTTATGCTCTTATTTCATCAATTGATTTATACTATCTATCAATCAATAAAAATAAAAATTATAACTTCAAAGTAAATACAAATTTTTTATCCAATCTTTCCCTATAGAAATACAAAACCAAATAATAAACAGCCAAAAATACCAATGCTGATAAGGCTGCGACAAATTCATCTCTCTGGAAGCTTAACAGAAGGACTATAATTGAAAATACTAAAATCAAAGGAATAACAAAGGCCTATCCAACCGCTTTCATTC
>JAJBTS010000199.1 GCA_020860885.1 Bacteroidales bacterium | reverse complement strand
TATTCAGGATATACCTATAGATAATAATCTAGTGTGGGAAGATCAGTTATCCTCTTTATACTTCGAATATGCCAGTAAAAACAAAAATAAATTCGTTGCCGAATGGTATGATTTGAATCTGAATCTGAACAATATATTAGCAGCTATTACTTGTCGCAAATATAATACGGACAATCGTTCTGCTATTGTAGGATCATCAGAAATTGCAGATACAATCCGGGAATCAGGACAAAGGGATATGGGACTTGAAGGAGTGGTGGAATTTCTTGAAACTATCTTACGGATTTCGGAAGAAAAAAATCTTAAAGAACGGGAAAAACACTTAGATATCTTCCGCTGGGAGTGGTTGGAGGAACATGTTTTTTTAAATTATTTCTCAGTAGAACGAATTTTTGCCTACCTCGTAAAATTAGAGCTTATTGAACGATGGGTAAGCTTGAATCCGGAATCTGGGAAAAAACGATTCCGGGAAATAATAAATACTTTGAGAAGCGAAGTCAAAGTCGAAAATTACGATTTTTGAAAATAAACAAAAAACAAATTATAGATGGCAACGAAAGGCAAAGTAAAAGGAATTGTATCAAATTTGGTTATTGTTGAAGTAGATAATCCTGTATCACAAAATGAGATTTGTTACATCAATCTTGAGGAAACAAAACTGATGGCTGAAGTTATCAAAGTTATTGGAAAAGACGCATACGTACAAGTCTTCGAAAGTACAAGAGGATTACAGATTGATGCCGAGGTGCAATTTGAAGGGCATATGCTGGAAGTTCTGTTGGGTCCTGGATTATTATCAAAAAATTTTGACGGACTTCAAAATGATCTGGATAAAATGAAAGGAACATTTCTTAAACGGGGAGAATATACTTATCCTCTGGACGATGAAAAATTATGGGATTTTAAGCCATTGGTTGAGGTAGGGGATTCAGTAAGTGCCGGTTCCTGGCTGGGTGAAGTGGATGAAAATTTTCAACTTCATAAAATTATGGTTCCTTTTAAAATGGTGGATAATTATGTCGTAAAGAAAATAGCTCCGAGAGGAAGTTATACCGTTAATGAAACTATTGCTGTAATAGAAAATAATTTGGGAGAACAGACCGGATTAACGATGGTACAGAAATGGCCGGTTAAAGTAGCTATTAATGTGCATAAGGAAAAACCCCGGCCTTTCAAATTATTGGAAACGGGAGTTCGTGTTATTGATATTGCTAATCCTATAGTAGAAGGAGGAACCGGGTTTATACCCGGACCGTTTGGGACGGGAAAAACAGTATTGCAACATGCAATATCGAAACAGGCGGAAGCTGATATTGTGATTATGGCTGCTTGTGGAGAACGGGCGAATGAGGTTGTAGAAATCTTTACGGATTTTCCTAAACTTATTGATCCTTATACAGGACGTAAATTGATGGAAAGAACAATTATTGTTGCAAATACTTCTAATATGCCTGTCGCAGCACGTGAAGCTTCTGTCTATACGGCTATGACTATTGCCGAATATTACCGGGCAATGGGATTGAAGGTTTTACTGATGGCCGATTCTACTTCCAGATGGGCACAAGCTTTACGGGAGCAATCCAACAGGTTGGAAGAACTTCCGGGACCGGATGCTTTTCCTATGGATCTCTCTGCTACAATTTCCAACTTTTATGGAAGAGCCGGTTATGTTGTATTGAATAACGGAACTACTGGTTCTATTACTTTCATAGGAACTGTTTCTCCTGCTGGAGGAAACTTAAAAGAACCGGTTACAGAGAACACAAAGAAAGTTGCCCGTTGTTTTTTTGCCTTGGAACAAGACCGTGCAGATCGAAAACGTTATCCTGCAGTAAATCCGATCGATTCTTATTCCAAATACCTCGAATATCCTGAATTCAGAGAATATATTTCTAACCATATTTCTCATGATTGGATTGAAAAAGTAAATGAAATCAAAATGAGGCTTCAACGGGGAAAAGAAATTTTCGAGCAGATTAATATTTTAGGAGATGATGGTGTTCCTATGGATTATCATGTTACATTCTGGAAATCGGAACTGATCGATTATGTAATTCTTCAACAGGATGCTTACGATAAAATAGATTCAGTAACTCCTCTTACAAGACAAAAATATATGCTGGATCTGGTTACTGATATTTGTCGAATGGAATTTGATTTTTCAAATTTTAATGAGGTAACAGGTCATTTTAAAAAAATGATCCATCGACTTCAACAGATGAATTATGCCAAGTTTAAGTCTGAGTCATTCAAATCTCATGAGCAACAACTTGAAGAACTACTGAAAAAAGGATATCAAAAGAATTAATTGAAACTTTATGAAAACAAAGGCATTTCAAAAAATATATACTCGTATAAGCCAAATCACGAAAGCTACTTGTTCCCTCAAAGCTACAGGAGTTGGAAATGACGAATTAGCTCTTGTTGAAGGTAGAATGGCTCAGGTAGTAAAGATGATGGGTGAAGAAATAACTCTTCAGGTATTTAGGGGAACAGAAGGGATTCCTACCAATGCAGAAGTTGTCTTTTTAGGAAAAGCTCCGACGCTTAAAGTCGGTGATCAGCTCGTAGGACGTTTCTTTAATGCCTACGGAGGTCCTATTGACGGAGGCCCCATTCCGGAAGGAAAAGAAGTTGAATTAGGAGGAGCTTCCGTAAATCCGGTGCGTCGTAAACAACCTTCTGAACTGATTGCCACTGGTATTGCAGGTATTGACTTGAATAATACATTGGTGTCAGGACAAAAGATTCCGTTTTTTGCTGATCCGGATCAACCCTACAATGAGGTGATGGCAAATGTAGCTTTGAGGGCAGAAACCGATAAGATTATTCTAGGAGGTATGGGGTTGGCGAATGATGATTATCTCTATTTCAAAAATGTATTCAGTAATGCCGGAGCTTTGGATCGTATCATCAGCTTTGTTAATACTGCTGAGGATCCTGCTGTAGAACGTTTGCTTATTCCGGATATGACACTTACTGCAGCTGAATATTTTGCTGTAGAGAAAAATGAAAAAGTATTGGTTTTACTTACCGATATCTCTGCATATGCCGATGCTTTGGCAATTGTGTCCAACCGTATGGATCAGATTCCATCAAAAGACTCTATGCCAGGCTCTCTCTATTCTGATCTTGCAAAAATTTACGAGAAAGCAGTCCAGTTTCCTACAGGAGGATCCATCACTATTATTGCTGTAACAACTTTATCGGGTGGAGATATTACGCACTCTGTACCAGATAATACAGGATACATTACCGAAGGACAATTGTACTTACGTAAAGATAGTGATACCGGAAAAGTAATTATCGATCCCTTCCGTTCTCTTTCCCGTTTGAAACAACTGGTGATAGGAAAGAAAACAAGGGAAGATCATCCCCAACTTATGAATGCAGCAGTCCGGCTCTATTCCGATGCATCCGGAGCTAAGACGAAGCTGGAAAACGGATTTGATCTTACAGAGTATGACGAACGTACATTGGCTTTTGCCCGCGAATATTCGGGTGAAATATTGGCTGTTGATGTAAATATTAATACCATAGAGATGCTTGATAGAACCTGGGAGCTCTTATCCTGCTATTTCAAACCCGAAGAAATCAGTATTAAAAAGGAATGGATGGATAAGTATTGGAGAAAGCCTCAAGCTGTAATCGAAGAAAGGGAATGACAATGATCAAATTTCAATATAATAAAACTTCTCTTCAGCAATTGGAAAAACAATTGAATATGCGTATGCGTATCCTGCCTACAATCAAAAATAAAGAAAGTGCGCTGCGCATGGAAGTGAAACATTCCAGGGATGAGATAAACAGACTGGATTTATTGCTGGAGCAGCAAATAAATAATTATGATGATATATCTGCTTTATGGAATGAATTTGATACTTCTTTACTGAACGTAAAAGATGTTGAATTGAATGTCAGGAAAATAGCAGGAGTCAGGATTCCAGTATTGGAGAAAGTAGAATTTGAAATACATCCCTATAGTATATTTAATAATCCTAAATGGTATTGGGATGGAATTATTTTGTTACAGGAGTTGGCTGAAACAGGTATAAGGAAGGAATTTGCACAAAGAAAACTGGATTTGCTGGAATATGCACGAAAGAAAACAACACAAAAAGTGAATTTGTTTGAAAAAGTCCAGATCCCAGGCTATGAGGATGCGGTTAGAAAAATAAAAAGGTTTATGGAGGATGAAGAAAATCTTTCCAAATCTTCTCAAAAGATAATGAAAACTTTACAGGGCCGTAAAGAAAAAATAAGGGAGGAAAGCTTATGATTGAGAAAATGAAAAAATACAGTTTTCTGATCTATTACAAAGAGTATGAATCTTTTCTTGAAAAATTGCGCTCTGCCGGAGTGATACATATAATAGAGAAGGGTAGTGTACCTGAAAATGGCTTATTATTACAGAAAATGGATGATATTAAAAGATTGAAAGCTGTCATTTCTATTCTTTCTTTAAGAAAAATATCTCCTGAAATTCCAATGTCGGCAGAAAATGAAAGTTGTGATGGAAGGAGTACAATGCTTGCTGTGGAAAACATACAAGAATCCAGGGAAAAAAACAGTAATTCTTTAGCTCTTATCCAAAAAGAAATAGAAAAAATGTCAGTATGGGGAGATTTTGATTATGGTTTAATAGTTAAATTGCGAGATGCTGGTTGTTTT
>JAJBTS010000182.1 GCA_020860885.1 Bacteroidales bacterium | reverse complement strand
TACCTTACCTCGGACCTTTCATCGGTTGGGGAATTGTATCTGTCTTTTCAGTTATAAATTGTATCGGATTAGAGATGTATGGAGAAATTGTTCCGGTATTAATCAAAATAAGTATTGTATTTATACTTATCAACGGTTTGGAAAATATGGTTTTGAGTCCGATGATATTTTCTCAAAGTGTAGAGGTGCATCCTGTAGAAGTTTTCCTGGTAACTATTCTGGGAGGTAAAATAGGAGGAATGGCCGGAATGATACTCGGTATTCCGATCTATACTATTTTCAGGACATTGGTTCTGGAGATATACAGAAACATTGGTAAAGATACTGTTGAGAAAGAAGATGATAAATGTGCTCCGGACAATAGAATAATTTAACTTTATATTTCTCTCTTTTAAAGTCTTTTTTGAAACCTTCTGTAGCATGGATTGTTTAAGTTCTAATAAATTATGCAATCATGACTAATATATTAACTGAATCCTTCGGAAGTAAGATTTTTTTCCTTTTTTTGAGTGTAGGCTTATTCTATATGTGTAGCAATATGCCGAAAGAAATTCATGGGCATATGAACGGTTTGGATGATCCGCAGACAGTCACCTTTGAAGCAAAGGAAGGACAGAAATTAACAGCAAAAATGACGACTCCGGAAGGAGGTAATATCCGTTTCAATCAAATCGTAAGTCCAACAGGCCAAGCCGATGGTCCTTTCGGTCAGGATATCGAATACGACCTCAATGAAACCGGAGCCTGGAAATTAATTATCGGCGGATCGCTTATGCAGGGAGATTCGTATAACGGTGATTTTACAGTAACATTAAGTGTAGAGTGAAATTATTTTTTAATTCCTGTGTAAAGAGTACATATTCCTAGAGTAAGCTTCCTGTAAGTTACATTTGCATAACCGTTTTTCTTAATTATTTCGGCTAAGTTTTTATTTTGTGGAAATACGGAAATGGATTTAGGAAGGTAAGTGTAAGCTGCTTTTTTACCGGATATCAGGCGTCCTATATTGGGAATAATTACTTTTGAGTAAATTTGATATCCCTGTTTCATAGGGAAATGTTCGGGAGTCGATAATTCCAGTATCATAAGTTTACCGCCCGGCCGGAGTACTCTGGCGATTTCCTGCAGTCCTTTATCCAGGTCTTCGAAATTTCTTACACCAAAAGCTACCATGGCAGCATCGAAAGAATCGTCGGCTAATTCCAGATGGGTAGAATCCTGCCATTCGAATTCTATCTTATCCTCTAAACCTAGTCTTCTTACTTTTTTTCTACCAACATTCATCATTCCTTCGGAAATATCAATGGCCAGAATATGATCGGGATGCAACAACTGATACGCCAGTATAGCCAGGTCTCCGGTCCCGGTAGCAATATCCAGGATTCTTTTCGGAGAAACTTCCTGTAAAGATTCTATTCCTTTTTTTCTCCACCCTTTATCCATGCCGAAAGATAAGGCATGATTTAAGAAGTCGTATTTGGGTGCAATTTCGTCAAACATCTCTTCCACTTGTTCTGATTTGGAAGATTCTTTGTCCACGTAGGGAACCACTTTTTCTGCGTTGTAGCCCATATTTCCAGAATTAATGAATAATTATACAAAAATACAATACTTTCTTTATCTTTGCTGTTTCTTATGAATAAAATATATAATTCTGCTAAAGTCTGGGTATTGGCTGCCCGTCCTAAAACACTTCCGGCGGCAATAACCCCCGTTTTGGTGGGGAGTGCATTGGCTTATCAGGATCAGTCTTTTCAATGGATTCCTTCTCTTATCTGTTTGGTTTTTGCACTTCTGGCACAAATTATATCTAATTTTGCCAACGATTATTTTGATTTCAGGCAGGGAGTAGACAACGAAGACCGTTTGGGGCCTAAAAGAGCTGTTTCAGAAGGGTGGATACAACCCAAAACTATGGCTGTGGCGATTCTGATTTTAGTGGTTATAGATGGTTTATTAGGATTGAGCCTGGTTTATTATGCCGGATGGCAGCTGATTCTGGTGGGGATTATTATCGGGCTTTTTGCTTTGGCTTATTCAGGAGGTCCTTATCCTTTGGCTTACCATGGCTGGGGAGATGTTTGCGTTTTGATCTTTTTCGGAGTTATCCCGGTGGGTTTTACTTATTATGTTCAAACTCTTCAGTGGACGATGGCTACTACGATTTGTGGCATTGCCGTTGGGCTGGCAATCATTAATATATTGGTTGCGAATAACTATAGGGATAGAGATACGGATAAGAAAGCCGGGAAGAATACCACCCTTGTTCTTTTCGGAGAAAAATTCGGACGTTATTTTTATTTATTAAATGGGATTGTAGCCGTTGGGCTCTGCCAATACTTTTGGTTCACTCAAACTATCTTTGCTGCTCTTTTACCCCTTATTTATTTGTTCTTTCATATGAAGACATGGAAAGAAATGATCCGTATTTATAAAGGCAAGGAATTAATCAAAATATTAGGCCGTACGGCGCAGAATGCACTGCTTTTCGGAATTCTTCTTTCCATAGGGTTAATAGCGGGATAAATCAGTTAAAGATTATTTTCTGAAATATAAATCCAGCATCTGTTTGGCAGCCATAAATGAACTCAGTTCCGAATTAAGTACTTGCTTTTCTTTTACACTTAATTCTTTTTCTATTTCCGGCGACTGGTAAAAATGATTTTTTAATTGTTCATTGATACTTTCATACATCCAGTATTTGGATTGGGAATTCCTCCTGGAGTTGAAGAAACCATTTTCCCGGGTGAAGGCAATATATTCATAGATCATATCCCATATTTCAGGAATGCCATTTTTGTAATATCCGGAATAGGTCATTACTTGGGGGCTCCATCCCGAAGGAGGCAACGGGAAAAGATGCAATGCGTTTCTGTATTGTGAAGCGGCCAGTTTGGCTTTTTCAATGTTATTCCCATCCGCTTTATTGACAACTATACCATCCGCCATCTCCATAATTCCTCTTTTGATCCCTTGCAATTCATCTCCTGTTCCTGCTAATTGTATTAAAAGGAAAAAATCGACCATCGAATGAACGGCAGTTTCCGATTGGCCTACTCCTACGGTTTCAACAAAAACCGTATCGAATCCGGCAGCTTCGCATAAGATAATCGTTTCCCGTGTTTTGCGGGCAACACCGCCCAGCGAACCTGCAGAAGGGGAAGGCCGGATAAACACGTCCGGTTCACGGGATATTTCTTCCATACGGGTCTTATCTCCCAGTATACTTCCTTTCGAGCGTTCACTACTGGGATCAATAGCCAGAACCGCTAATTTTTTGCCACGGTCGCGGAGCAGGTGCATACCGAAAGCATCGATGGAAGTGCTTTTTCCGGCACCCGGAACGCCGGTAATTCCGATACGGACCGAATTCCCGGAATAAGGCAGGCATTTTTCTATTACTTCCTGTGCCAACACCTGATGTTCGGCGATCTGACTTTCTACAAGAGTGACAGCCTGACTCAGGACAGTAATGTTTCCTTTTAGTATTTGCTCCGTATATTCCGAAGGAGAGAAACGTTGTTTTTGTTTTCTCTTTTGGAGATAAGGATTTACTATGGGAGGAGACGATACCCCTTCGTTTACGAAAAGACCCTTGTATTGCGGATCGTTTTCAGGATGTTCGGATAAGTTTGCCATCAGGAAATAAGAACTCTAATTTCTTTAACAGGATTTTTAGGATCGTCAGACAGGATGTAAATAACCGATGGTGTTTCAGGCATTTTGTTTTTCGGAGCTTGATACTTTACTTTTACTACGGATATATCATTGGGTTTAACTGTCAGATTGTTTTTAGAAAATGTAATATTTGAATTTTCTGATTGTATCTCTTTTATATTCAGGTTTGATTTCCCTGAATTAGCTATTTTTAGCACAACAGAATTATCTTTGGTATTTTTCGAAAAAGTTATTTCTTCCGTACTGAGATTGATCTTTCCTTTACTGTTTATCTCATCCGGAGTAAGCTTGTCAAAGTTTTCTTTTATAAATCCTTTGAAAGGAACAGTAATTTTTGTCGATCCTACACTCGCAGCTACCGCACCTTTTACCAATCCTATTTTTTCGTATTTTTCAGGATCAAAAGTAAAGTTAATTCTTGCTCTTACTTTGGAAGGAATAATTTCCGGAACTGCTGTAATATAAGGAGGCAAAGAAAATATTCCGGAAAGATTTTCGGTTCCGTTATTATATACCTCCAGATCAATTGTTTTTTTCTCCGTTGAATTTATTTGTCCGAAGTCCAGCTCAGGAGTTTGTTTCAAAAGTAAATTTCCTACGGCTATCGGGTAAGCTTTTGTCGGATCGGAATTTCCTTTTTCAACTTTGGCTTTGATGTATAATGTTGTGTTTACCGGATTTAAATTGGTCGTTACCCGTATCGTTTTGGTTACATCTCCCTGATTGCCGACAGGATTGTAATCTACTTTGATGAATCCTTTTCCTCCCGGTTCTATAGGTTCTTTCGTCCAACTAGGGGTAGTACAACCGCAGGAAGGAACAACTCTGGAGATAACTAACGGTTGATTGCTATTGTTTGTAACGAAAAATTCATGAGTTACCAGACCGTCCTGATCTCCTATTGTTCCAAAATCATGGACTGTTTTGCTGTAACTTATCTGTGGATCTTGCGCAGAAATAAAATGAATGCTTGCTAAAAGGCTGATAATTAATA
>JAJBTS010000198.1 GCA_020860885.1 Bacteroidales bacterium | reverse complement strand
TATTAATATAGCTAAAGGCATTATTGGTCGATAGTTTTTCAAATATTTTAATTTATATATCCATGTTATTTTATTCCCATCTCGCCGTAACTATCAATCCTCTCCCCACAAATCCTCTCCGTTATATCCTTCAATAATTCCACTTTTGGAATCAGTACATCGATATCTTCTTTTGTGACTACAAAATGCGGATTATATATACCTTGCATCCACATAAGCAGCTTTTAGAAGAGCAAAGAGTCGTTTTTCTTCCGGGGTATCCTGTGGGAAAACAGTTTTAAGATCTTCCGAATATTTTTTAACTGAACCAGAAAGCTTAGAAAGATTATGCTGTTTGTTGTTCCGAAGGGTAAAACTCAATCTTATTGCATAATAATAATTTTCGCAAGCTTGGTGTAAATCGAAAGAAGACATATTATATCTGCCCTTTTCATAATCAAAGTATGCATGATCAAGAAAATAACCAGCTTTTTCAAACTTTTCATCAAAATACTCCTGTGCCTGTTCTTTTATCTCATCGAAATTGAGTTTCCTTCGTCTTGCTAACTTATATTTACCGCTATTGTAAAGAATAATCCCTTCTTCCTTGATTTGAGTATAAAAATACCTTCCTTCTTCAATAAACTTGTTAAAGTTTTTAATATCATCATTGATAAAAGAAACAGGAGTATCACGGTCAAAGTCTTTTCCGGAAAAGAAGATATCTTCTACATTATCCAGAACGGTTTCTGCCTTCTTACTATTGATACCGCTTGTAATAACTAGTATATCATAATCGGATATCTTCACGGTAGGAATGCCATCCGGTTCCACCCTGATTCCACGTCTCACATAATTATCCCTTGCATAACTACCATACAGAATAATATACTCCGTTTGAGGCAATCGTTTAAGTACCTCATTAGCCAGGAAATTAAGGTCTTCCTGTTTGTCTTTGGGAAGATATGCAATTGAATTTTTCATTGTCTTGATATGTAGAATCTTAAAAGTACAAAACTACAAAAAAACCACCGATTACCATTAACATTTTTACAGAAGTTGTATCTTTGCCCTACGTTCCTGTTTTTATTTGTTTTGTTCCTTTCCTATACAAAGCAAATAAGCCTACATAACTACAGGTAATCATAAAATTAATTGATTTATTAATATGCCTGATCCGTACGGACCGGGTTAAAAAGGAACGTGTGTATGGACAATAATCAAACGGCTTTTAGTTTAGAAGATCATGCTTATTTACTTCAGCAGATAAGCACCCTGATGAACCTTACTCTTTTCGAAATTAAATACATCTACCAATCTTATCCCCATTGCATAATAGATTATTACGAGAAAGATGCTACAGAAAAATCAATGGAAATACGTTTTGATAAAGAAGAGGTTACAATAACTTGTACTTTCAATACGGAAGGAAATTGTAATATTATATATCTTTTTGCTGATAAACGGGAAGGAATTGAAATGTTTATTGAACGCATGAAAGAGCATCTGGACTACGATTAAATAAAAAGTAGGTGGATTAATAATGATTATTATATAAAGATTAAGGAGATCACATATCCACCGTATGATCTATACTTAATGTTTTATATGTAAGTTTCACGCCTCAATATATATTGATTATTGGAAGGTATTGACCACCTTCCTGAAGACAATTGTTTTCGCCTGTCAATACATATTGACAGGCGAAAACATTGCTATTTCTTAAGTGTTTTTTGATGTCAGGTTTTAAGACTTAAATCTGTTTGCCAGAATTTCTTTGCAACCCTCTTTTACCTGATCAATAATTTCCTGTTCTCTTTTACGGGGTATGGGTACGCTAATGCTTTCACCAACAAAAAGCATATCTTCAATTGTTGGATTTCCACTTTCGTTTGCGCTTGTGGCATGTTCTCCATTATATCCTTTGCTGCATTTAGTCAGGTCGTAGGCGTGCAATGTCACCAATTTAGAAAACAAATTTTTATTTCAAAGGTATTATGCCTGAATTTATAATCTTATTCCTCGGTAAGAAATTTCTTCTTAAACACAAACCCCTTCTCCAGTTCTTCACCCAAACCATAATAAAAGTTGGTGTTCTGAGAACTCCCCATCATTATCGGGCTAATTTTCTCAATATCAGGCTTTCCTTTCTCATCCAGTATATTCTCATTTGCTTTTATATTCAGTATTTCTGCAATAAATTGCGTATGAGAGCCTATTTCAAGTGACTGAGTAACCCTGCATTCATATATCACAGGAAATTCATGGACATACGGCGCATTTATAATTTCACTTTTTACCGGAATTAAACCTGTAACATCAAATTTGCGGACTTTCTTACCACTGTTTAATCCTATGAAGTCTGTTTCTTTAATGTATTTATCATTCGGAACATTTACTGTAAAAGCGCCTTCTCTGACCACATTTTCATAGGTAAGAGTTGCTTTTCGCAACGACACATACAGCGTAGGTGGTTGCATGGAAATAATTCCTGCAAAACTCACAGTCATAATATTCGGAGTACCATCCGCATTGTAACTGCCTACCACTAAAATGGGAGCGGGAAATAAAGTGCTCATAGCTCCTATATCTTTCTTAGATACCCTATTATTATTCATTCAGCTTAACTAATTATTATTCTTATTTGTTTGGCAAATATAGGTATATGCTTTACATTTGTCAAGTACCTACATTTTTGTAGGATACATACTTATAAGTTAGATTTATTGATAGTCAATAGAAATATGAATGGAGAAAAATGAAAAATGTTCATCCATGAGAAAAGGGATGGATATAATCGGAAGCCGCTGGAAGTTGCTCATAATAGAAAACTTAAAAGGAGAAAGGAAAAGATACGGGGAACTAAAACGTCTGATCCCTTCTATCAGCGAAAAGATGCTGATCCAGGAATTAAAATCGTTAGTAGAGTTTGGTTTGGTGGAGAAAAAGTCGTATCCTGAAATTCCCCCGAAAGTGGAGTATTGGCTGACGGAGAAGGGAAAAGAAGTTCTGCCTATTATTCAAAGTATTATTGATTGGAGTGATAGGAATTTTTAATAAGGAAAATAAAAATAGCCGGATAGATATGTATAGTACTTTTAGAATTCCCATCCCCGAAGAGTTTCAGGATACATTTTCTCATTTTTATTATGCGGAAAATAAATCTGATGAAGCGATAAAGAAAACCCTTATTCCTTCTTTTCATACCCTTCTGGTATTTAGTTTCGGCAACAAAGTGTCTTTTACAACCCGGCAAAATACCGAAATAGAAGCTGGTAAATACATCATTCTCGGTCCAGTTAAACAGGCATTCGATTACACTCTTTATCCCGAAAGCGCCCTGTTGGTACTGAACTTAAAAGAAGATGCCTTTTATCGTTATTTCGGTGAGTCTGCCGCAATGGAAAACTCACTTATATACCCCGACGAACTTGTGGATGGAGATTGTTTCGCTATCCTATGGAGTGAATTAAACCGGATGAAAGATGTTACGGCCATGACAGACCATATTCTCGAATTCAGCAAACCCTATTTACGTGACCGTGATGAAATTATTGAACAGTTATCCGCCACTCAAAATGAAAAACTAAACCCGATTAAATCAGTCGCTGAAAGAAATAACCTGTCAGAAAGAACTATACAAATACATCACAAAAAACAGTTGGGATATTCTTCCAAAGAGCTCAACCGCTATAAACGATTCATAAAAACACTCCGGATTATTCAGGAAAAAGTAACCCGTAATTCCCCGATAGACTGGTTTAAAATCATTACCGAATGCGGCTATTACGACCAAAGCCAGCTTATCCATGATTTCAAACAATATATGAATCTGACACCCACACAGTATCTGAAATTTATGGAGGATATCTGCAATCCGGTAAATTAAGCTTCGTTTTCTTACAATTACAGCCAAAACGTATGCCCTAATTTTGTGTTATAAATTAATTAACAGATAATTTTATGACACAATCGAAGATTTTAATTACCGGAGCTACCGGAAATGTAGGCAAACAATTAGTGGAACGAATAGCCAAATTGGATGTTCCTTTCAGAGCACTGGTTCGTTCGGGTAGTAATCATGATTACCTGAAGGATATACCCCAGGTAGAAATCGTAACTGGTGATTTAGCCGACAGGCAAAGCCTCTCCGAAGCATTGAAAGGCATAGAAAAAGCATTTCTTCTCACTAACTCATCTGAGCAAGCCGAAGAATTACAACTGAATTTTGTGAATGCCGCCCGTGAAGCAGGCGTGAAGCATATCGTCAAATTATCGCAATTCGCGGCAGATGTAGATTCTCCCGTCCGTTTTCTGCGTTATCATGCAAAAGTTGAGAACCAGATAAAGGAATTCGGAATAGATTATACTTTTTTGCACCCCAACTTATATATGCAGGGCTTTCTGGCTTTTAAAGATTACATCAAAAATGACGGAGTATTTTATGCTTCGGTTGGCGATGCAAGTGTAAGTGTTGTAGATACAAGGGATATCGCTGCAATCGCTGCGCTTTCCCTGACAGAAGAAGGGCACGAAAATAAAATATATAATATCACCGGCCCGCAATCTCTTACCCATTATGAACTAGCGGAAACATTTTCGGAAGTTTTAGGTAGGAAAGTTTCCTTTATCAATGTCTCCGATGAACAAATGGCAGGAGCATTAAAGGCCGCCGGATTCCCCGAATGGCAAGCCGGTGGTTTGATAGAGGATTATGCCCACTATGCAAGGGGAGAAGCATCCGCGATTTACGATACGGTTAAAGAAGTGACAGGAACAGAAGCGATTACTTTTAAGAAGTTTGTGCAGGACTATAAAGGTCTTTTTTCATAAGAAATTCTACCGTTAATATCCATACCGTAGAGACGCAAGATTTTGCGTCTCTACTAAAGTTATGATTTACAGAAAAGCCAATCCAGAAGATACCGGCAAACTGGAAAGGATATATAACGAATATGTACACACGAGGCGATTACCGCAAGCAGAGAATTGCCACTTCACTACTGGATAAGTTGGTTGTACCAACGCAAAAGTCACCCTTTTCTCCCCATCCTCAAGCGTTTTTACTCTTTATATGATACAATATTCCTATCATCCAAACAAGCCCTATAACTATATGAATCGAAAGAAATACCTTTGTCGGCAACCAATCTTCCAGGAATAAACTTACTACCGTGAGGACAAAAAAGACAGATATAAATTTAGTCAGTCTCGTCTTCGGGCTTTTCAGCTTTTTGGCAAACCATGCTTTGTACCATTTCCGGTAAATGATGCAATGAACCAACAACAGAACCAGAAATATATATCCAGGAATGAGGTGTAGAGCTATCCATAAGCCTGTATTGCTATGGGGTAATACATCGAATATCATCAATGTTGGCACAATTCCCGTTATCAGCAAGAGGTAGAGTAGTATTTTAAGGCTTTTGTTCAGCCATTTGTTTTTACCGGATTTCATATACGTTCTAAATTATTAATTCAGTGCAAACATACTCTATCTGATTATGGTAGTAAATACAAATTAGACATTAAAATGTCAGCATCCGACATATTTCGTTTTTTGTAGTATCTTTGAAGAAATTTGAATTTTACCTTTTAAACAGATAGAAGTAATGCATATCGAATTCGGCTCTGATTGGAATTCGGGTTTTATGGAGGAATTTGCCGGAAAACTCAAGCAGGAGATTAAGGATAATATCTTTCCCCTGCCTCCGGAGATTGGCGAGGGCTTCTCCAAAAAAATTGATATCGACAAGGATTTACGTTTCATTATCCATTCCTACCATTTGAACGAACCCCTGACAGCTAACCGGAAAGCCGCCCTTGCAAACGTCGATCAGCTCACCTTCCGCTTCCTTTATTATCAGAAGCCGGACAAGAGCTATTTATCGAATGTCCAGGTGCTAAACGACACGATTGACGTGACTGATTATTTTCCGCCTCATGCCCCTATTTGCTATGTCATTGTGAAAATTAAATTACAGAAATTACTCTCCATCCTTGAAATTCACCCCCTGTCGAAAGAGTTTTCTTCTTTTACCAACGATTTGAACAGGCCGTTTATCTATCAGGAAAGCATGACGCCGGAAATAAGGGGCGTTCTCATGGGACTTTCTGATTATAAAGAGCACGGAACGCTGGAAAAACTGTATTGCAAGATAAAGATAATGGAATTGCTGTATCACTTTTTTATCCGTTTCTCACGGCGGGCAACGTATGATTTCATGCATGTAAACAAAGCTGATATTGAGAAAATCCTAGGTATTGAACGAATTATCCTGCAAGACCTGGGAACTCCGCCAAAGCTTCCGCAGCTTGCCCGTTCCATTGGTATGTGCGAATCTAAAATGAAGCAGTTGTTCAAGAAGATTTATGGCGATAGCATTTATAATTACTACTTATCGGCACGAATGAATGAAGCCGCATCCTTGTTGAAGAATGACAAAAGTCTGTCTGTCTCGGAAGTCGGTTATGCACTTGGATTTTCGAATCTTAGTCACTTCGCGCAGTTATTTAAGCGGTATATAGGGGTGAATCCCAAGGAGTTTTCCTTAAATAACTTAACCGTTTAAATGCGAAAAACCTGTACCAATTAAGATACAGGTTCGCAAAATAGTTTATACTATAGATTGAGTTAACTTTTTACTATTAAGCAAAATATTCTTCTGCTTAACATTCCTCCGTTTAACTTCATCTCCACTACATAACTGCTTCATACAATATCAGAATATTAGTGTCCGATTCTCTCTCTTTCAAATACCGGATAACGGTCTCCCATTATAGGGATGGCGGAGACGGCCGTTTCCAGTTCCGCCATATCTGCGGTAGATAGTTCGAATTCAATAGACCGCAGGTTTTCTTCCAGATGTGCCAGCTTTGTAGTTCCTGTAATGGGCACAATCCAATCTTCTTTTGCCAACAGCCATGCCTGGGCTACCTGAGCAGCTGTCATGCCGCGCGTACGGCCAAAATCAGTGAGTGCTTCTACAATACGTGTATTTGCACGTATGGCCTCGGGTGTGAAACGGGGTAACGTATTACGGTTATCGTTGCCGCGATCAAACCGGGTATACTCGTTTATGGCTCCGGTAAGGAAACCCCGGTTAACCGGGCTGTACGGCACAAATCCTATCCCTAACTCCTTGCATGTGGGGAGAACTTCTTTTTCCGGCTCGCGCCACATCAGGTGGTATTCGCTTTGCAGGGCCGTGATGGGTTCTACAGCATGTGCCTTGCGAATGGTTTGGGCGCTTACTTCCGATAGACCGTAGTGTTTTATTTTACCTTCTTTAATGAATTTCTGAAGAATCAATACAATCTCTTCAATGGGTACATTGCCGCTGTAACGGTGTAGGTAATAGAGGTCGATGTTAGCTATCTGTAATCGCTTTAGTGAACTTTCCAGACATTCCCTGATATAGGGTTCAAGAGCCGTACCGGTAGCGGTGCCATCGTAGAATTTTGTTCCGTAAACCATATCATTCTTAAATGGGGCGAGAGCTTCGCCGGTCAGTTCCTCGTTGGTATGGGGACCGTATCCGATGGCGGTATCAATAAAAGTAACGCCACGCTCCACTGCTTGCCGGGTAAGTTTTATCATAGCTGCTTTATCCGGATGGATACCCCGGTGGTAGTTCATGCCCATCATACCCAGACCGAGTGCCGATACTTCGAGCGCATGTTTTCCGCTACCGATGGTGCGTCGCTTTGACAGGAATAATCTGTCAGCATCAGCACTCTTTTGGCGGCTGCTTTGTGTATTAAGAACTCTTTCTCCTGCCATTACATTGTTTAATGCAGGAGCTGCACATATAGCAGCGCCCACCATTGCCGCATTTTTCAAGAAATTTCTCCGGCTTACATCATTTTTGCCATCTGCGGCTGATTCAGCCATTTGTTTACTTTGCTTTTTCTTCATGATATGTATGATAATATTGATTTTATTTATTATCGCTGAATCCTCCTTTGGTATTCAGCAGAATAACGGTCTCCTATGATTGGAATAGTCGCAATCTCGTTTTCCAGTTGTTCCCACTCGGCGGCGGTACAAGTAAAATCAACAGCCCGCAGGTTCTCTTCCAGATGCGACAGTTTAGTGGTGCCCGGAATGGGTACAATCCACGGTACTTTTTGCAGTAGCCATGCCAGTAAAATCTGTGCGGTAGTCATGCCACGTGTATGTCCGAACCTGTTTAGCGCTCGGGGCGGCTGTTAACCCCGGTTTGTTTATTACCCACATAATTATAACCGAATTTGGTGGTTACGGCAATCTTGTTTTTGAATGCAGACAGTCCTTCACCGGCAAGTTCTTCATTTGTAAAAGGTCCGTAAGATTCGGCCGTATCGAAGAGTGTAACACCGCGTTCAACTACTTCGTGCAGCAGACGGATAGCTGCTTTACGGTCGGGATGATAACCCCGATGATGATTCAATCCCATAACACCGAATCCAAAGGCTGATACTTTCATGGCTGCACTGCCCGAACCTAAGGTACGGTATTGGGTAATCACTGCATTTGAATTACTGCCTGATCTGTTCCGGGAAGAACTACTTCTCCCTGAACTCCTGAGGCTTTTGATAACAAAGGTGATGCGGTGAATGCAGCTCCCATCATAGCTGCTGTTTTCAGGAAACTACGGCGTTGGTTACCAAACTGATTATTTTCGGAAGACTTAGTATTATTCTTTTTCTCTTTCATAATCTGTTATTTATTATTCTATTTATCCAATCCTTTCTCTTTGAGCCATACCGATACCAGGTCGGCAATCTCTACATTATTTAAATCCGACATCGGGAAATGGGTATTGCCAAGAATTCCTATTTCCGGCAGGTGAACCACCTGCGCATCACCACCGTAACATTTGATTCATGCTTTCTGCCTCTTTGGGGAATTGCACACCGGGAAACAAATCGGGATAATTACCAAACCGAAACAGCGAGAAAAGCATTATATTATTGAATGGAGGATTTATTGTTTGTGGCAGTGATGTAGCTCCCGCCCGTCCCCGGCGGGGCTGGTCGACAATATACACACCAAATCCACGGCGAAGGAAGATATTCTGGAAACCCTCGCGTCCGTCAGGAATCGTTTCCCATGTTTTTCCTGATTGTCCGCCACCATGCAGGAATACAAGGGGGAGCTTGCGGGCATCGGGTGGTATCTGGTAAAAAGCATAGGTATGGTCGGCATAGGCTTTCTGTCCATCGGGCTTTCTGTAATCGAAGAATGTGAATTCTCCGGGAGTTTCAATTACCGTACCTCCCACCATAAAGCTTCCCTGCTCTTGTATGATTAACGGCTCATTTTGATTTTGCGCTCATGCATAAGGAGAGCCGATAAGGACGGCTATTAATAGCGCGGATAAAAATATAATCTTTTTTGTCATTTACATTTACCTTTAATTGTTTGATACAAAGGTAAATGAAGCTCCCCACAGCGACTTTGCTGTGAGGCTCCTTTTACTTGACTGTGAAGTTCAATTTTTATTTAGTCGGCGCAACGCCGTAGGTATTTTTATAGATGCGTGAAAAATGTGAGAGGTTTTTGAAACCGACATCCATGCAAACCTCGCTTACTTTACGTCCTCTCTGAACAATCTCTTCACGGGCTACTTCCAGGCGTTTGCGGATAATCCATTTCTGGGGTGTAATATCGCTGATACGGGAGAAGTCGCGTTTAAAGGAAGCGAGACTCCGCCCGGTAAAGGATGCTATTTCTTCAAGGGAAAGGTCGTACATATAATTATTTTGCAGAAATTCCAGAATGTCAATCTTCCACGGCTGGGCGAAATCGAAGAGCGATGCATACAGGTTTTTATCTGTATGCAACAGTATGTAAACACCTTCGGTCATTTTCATTTCAATCCATTTTTCATTGGGTTGGACGGTGGGGTAATAGTATGGCTTTATCGACTCGAAAAGACTTTGTATATCGGGACGGTCGGCAGGGAGTACCAGCAGGCTGGTTTTGCTGCGCCGGGAGTCGTCGGGTATTTCATCCGGTTCGAGTTTACGGTAGAAATCATGCAGGAATTTACGGGTAAGCCGCAGCACGGTGGCATGGTAAGGCTCTCCGTCTTTCGGTCGTTTAATAAGCGATACCCGGTGGTCTTTGCGGATAAAGGCGCATTGTCCTTTCCGGATGCAGGATATTTTCCCGTTTTCATTTACCTCTACTTCTCCGGAATAGACGTAAAACAGGATGTGGTCTTTTACCATCAGGGAACATTTACTGTCTTCCTCCATGTGGTAATTGAGCATGATGTCTGAAAAATTGATGCTTCGAAGTTGCTGCATGATTGTTATTTATCTGTTTCTACAAATATAGGGATAATTAGCTGTTATTTATTTAACTGCTTCCGAATATTGTTCGTCTGTAACAGGTTCCAGCCAGGTGCTTTCATTCGTCTGCGGATTGCAAGCAATAGGGAGGTGAGAAAACCACTCATCAGGTGCTGCTCCGTGCCAATGTTCTATGTTGGGTGCGATTTCAATAACGTCGCCCGGCATCATACGGATGCGGATTGATTCGAGATATTTGTTTATTTCTGGCTGATACGGGGTCTTTTCCTGTAGCCTTTTCTTTTGCCTGATTCCAGTTCTTTGGAATAATACGTCTTTTCAGCTGAATTTCTGCTCTTTTGCCTGTTAGGGTTAAGCGCATGATGATGGGTGTTTCTCCTGTTTTTAGTAGTTTGTTTGGTTTAATCAAAAACAAAGTACTGAATGTTTGCTTCTTCATTCTTGCTTCCTTTCTTTTTATAAGTTCAACATTATCGAACAAACTAACAATAGGTGAAAAACAGTGAATTAGGTTAAAAAAGGGGGAGATTTTAGGGGTTAAAAAAATCTCCCCCGATTTAGCCCCTTTTAGTATTCATCAAAAGGTTTTATTTTGTGGGGAAGAAAAAAAATAAACCCCTGAAAATCAATCGAAATTCAGGGGTTTTCATCGTTTTACGTTCTTCAAAAGTGGTGCCACCAGAAATCGTCATTTTGACTTAAGTGGCTGTATTTCTTATAGATATGTTTTCAAAAAAGAAGTAATCTCCCGCTATTGCTCCACCAAATTTTTGCACTACTTTGCGGCGAAATTCTTCACAACACGTTTCCTACTGCAAATATACGAGGAATCGTCGTAATTTGGAAATATGAACAAATTATTTTATGCACAATATTCAATAAACTTCTAAAAAAGGACAGCTTTCCTTTACGAAGCCTGCACCCTATATTCGTTTGGCGTACACCCAACAATCTTTTTGAATGAGCGGTTGAAATGTGGCACATATTGAAATCCTAATTCGTAAGCAATTTCACTGATAGTTTTACCTTTATCTTGCAAACGATCTTTTGCTATTCCTATTATTTTAATCTGGATGTATTCCTGTGCCGTTTTACCCGTTTCCTTTTTAATTAAATCCCCGAAATAGTTAGGAGATAAAAAAAGCTGTTCAGCACAGTTTTTTACTGTCGGAAGTCCGATTGTCTGCGGTTTATCCGTTGTAAAATAATCATCCAATAAATTCTCAAAACGGGTTAGAACATCTTTATTTACCGTTTTGCGGGTAATAAACTGCCGTTCATAAAAACGCACAAAATAATCAAGGAGCAATTCAATATAGACCGAAACAAGTGTCTGGCTATGGTTATCAATGTTATTGTTTAATTCATCTAATATCCTGTTGAAGCAGTCTAAAACAATGGTTTGCTCTTTTTTGGATAAATGCAGGGCTTCGTTGGATTCATAAGAAAAGAAGGTATATTTTTTCATTTTAGGAGCAAGAGAAGTTCCATAGATCAGGTCAGGATGAAAGAGCAGTCCCCAGCCTTTAGGTTGGAATACTTCTGCGGGGGCATCTGTTCCCAATACCTGACCCGGAGAAACACAAACTATACTCCCTTCCTGATAGTCATAATAATTTCGACCATAAGTTAAAGAACCCGTTTTGGTATCTTTCAAAAAGACAGCATAAAAGTCAATGTTTATTTTGAAAGAATGGATGGGGTTCAGCTTTGAAAAATCTATCACGCTTACCAATGGGTGTAAAGTTTCTACTCCCATGTGATTATTATACCAATGTATATCTGCTTTAACTATCTCGCTCATATCATTCCCTGTTGATTCTGAAAGCAAAGATAATACATCAACAACCATTTTCTTACTATAATTATCAGAATCAGTAATATTGATAAGTATACCTGTAATTGGTATAATAACGGGCATTATTAAACAAGGTAATTTTGCATTGTAGAATTAACGTAACGAAAAAATAAAGGAATATGAAACAACTGAATAAGAAACAACAAATGATCGTTTTGATTTCCGCTTTCACAGCAAAAAGTGATGTAGGTAATCTGAAAACCGCACTGAACGAAGGACTGGATTCAGGCTTAACAATCAATGAAATCAAAGAAGAACTGAACCACTTATATGCCTATTGTGGATTTGCACCAAGCATCAGAGGATTAATGACATTTCGGGACGTGCTTAAAGAGCGGCAAACCGAAGGAATAAACGATGAAGTTGGCAGAGATGCTTCTCCAATAGATAATAATAGCAGCAAATACGAGAGAGGGGAAAAAGCACAGGTATTAGTAACAGGACAAACAGCCGAACAGCTAAAGACCAATTTTGACGGATTAAGTCCTTTAATGGATGTGCTTCTTAAAGAACATCTTTTTGCCGACCTCTTCGGTAGGGATATACTTACCTTCATAGAACGTGAATTAACAACGGTGTCCGCTCTTGCAAGTATGCACGAACCAATGGTACAATCTCATTTTCATGGAGCATTAAATGTAGGAGTAACAGAGCAGCAGCTTCGGGAACTTCTTTCCATAGTGGAAGAAAGCATCGGTAAAGCAGAAGCCGAAACAGGACGAACAATACTTAACGGAGTATTGGCGTCAAGGGAAAACGAATAATGAGTAATAAAACAATAAAAAAAGAATAGATCATGAAATCAGAATTATTAAAAGGAAAAGTAGCCCTTGTAACGGGCGGTAGCACAGGTATCGGATTCGGTACAGCTAAACGTTTGGCAGAAGAAGGTGCTTTCGTATATATCACAGGAAGAAGAAAAGAAGTCTTGGAGCAGGCAGTTTCAAAGATTGGAGAATCGGCACGGGCTATTCAGGCGGATGCGACAAGCAAGGAAGATATGGAGCGGGTAGCTTCAATCATCAAGGCGGAAAAATCACATCTGGATATTGTTTTTGCCAATGCAGGCGGGGGAAAACCGATGCCGTTTGAAGAAATTACAGCAGACTTTTACCGGCATACATTTGATGTAAATGTATTGGGAGTGGTATTTACTGTTCAATCCATACTCCCGATATTGAAGGACGGAAGTTCTATTATACTTAACTCTTCGATTACAGCAGAAATGGGATTGCCGGGATTCAGTATTTATGCCGCTACAAAGGCAGCCGTCAGGTCGTTTGCCCGCAGTTGGACAACCGACTTAAAACATCGTAAAATACGGGTAAACGCAGTCAGTCCGGGTATCATACCGACGGAAGGATACGAAACAGAACAAGGCATGACCCCGCAGCAGGTTAAAGAATATACGGACAGAGTTTGACAGGAAATACCTGTCGGACGTGTGGGAGCGAGTGAAGAATTGGGCAATGCGGTGGTATTCCTTGCATCGGATGCAAGCAGCTTTATCACTGGTATTGAACTTACTGTGGACGGTGGGCAGACACAGGTATATGCAGGAAAGAATTAATAATCAATAGTAATTTAACAAATAAAAAAGTAACGTTATGAAATCGAAATTAGGAACAAGAAAATTAGGAAACAGCGGTCTTGAAATATCATCACTCGGATTAGGCTGTATGGGTATGACAATGGGTTACGGCCCCGCAGGTGATCGAAAAGACATGATTAAGCTGATACATGATGCAGTGGAAAGAGGTGTAACTTTCTTTGATACAGCACAGGTGTATGGCCCGTTTACCAACGAAGAACTGGTAAGCGAAGCACTTGCGCCGTTCAAAGGCGAAATTCGGGTTTAACTTTGAAAATGGCGTTTCGACAGGATTGAACAGCCGCCCCGAATACATTAAGAAAATGGCAGAGGAATCGCTTAAACGTCTAAAAGTAGATGCCCTCGACCTGTATTATCAGCACAGGGTTGATCCGAACGTGCCTATCGAAGATGTGGCAGGAGCAGTAAAAGACCTGATACAGGAAGGGAAAGTAAAATACTTCGGCTTATCGGAAGCATCGGCAAAGAATATCCGAAAAGCTCATGCCGTACAACCTGTATCAGCCCTTCAAAGTGAGTATTCTTTGTTTTGGAGAGAGCCGGAAGATGTGATTATCCCGACATTGGAAGAACTTGGTATCGGATTCGTGCCGTTCAGTCCTCTCGGCAAAGGCTTCCTGACGGGCAAAATTGACCCTACAACCATGTTCCCTGAAGGGGATATACGAAATACAATTCCCCGTTTCCAGGAAGAAGCGATGCAGCATAATATGGCTCTGTTGGAGTTGGTTAAATCAATGGCAGAGAATAAAAATGTTACCCCGGCGCAAATCGCACTGGCTTGGTTGCTTGAACAAAAGCCGTTTATCGTACCTATTCCGGGAACACGTAAACTGGAAAGGCTTGAGGAAAATCTCGGAGCGGTGGAAGTGGAATTTACAACTGACGAGGTTAAAGAACTGACCGAAGCTGCATCCAAAATCAAAGTAGTAGGCGAACGTTACAGCGAAGCGGCTATGAAAACAATCGACAGATAACAAAAATAAAAATAATTATTATGCGAAACGTAAAATTAAATAACGGCGTAGAAATGCCAATACTCGGACTCGGAGTTTATCTGATGTCGGAACAAGAGTGTGAACAAAGTGTACATGATGCTATCATGGCGGGCTATCGCTCGATTGATACGGCTGCGGCTTATGAAAATGAAGAAGCGGTAGGACGTGCGATTAAGAAAAGCGGTGTACCTCGTGAAGAATTGTTTATCACTACAAAACTTTGGATTAAAGATGCAGGCTACGAGAGTACAAAACAAGCATTTGAAAAGTCCCTGAAAAAATTACAGTTAGATTATCTGGACTTGTACCTGATTCATCAGCCTTTCGGGGATATATTCGGTGCGTGGCGGGCTATGGAAGAATTGCATAAAGAGGGTAAAATCAGGGCTATCGGCGTGAGTAATTTTTATCCTGACCGTTTAATGGATTTGATACTACACAGTGAGGTTACTCCGGCTATCAACCAGATTGAAACACATCCATACTTCCAACGTGCCGACTATCAACAATTCATGCAAGAGCATAATGTTCAGATAGAATCATGGAGTCCGTTCGCACAAGACGCAGGTGTTCTTAATAATGAACTTCTGAAAGAGATTGCCGTCAAGCACAATAAGAGTGTGGCGCAGGTTATACTGCGTTGGTTGGTACAGCGTAATGTTGTGGTTATCCCGAAATCAAAGTCAAAAGAACGTATCATAGAGAATATTAATATATTCGATTTTGAACTTACCACCGAGGATATGGATGTAATCGCTACGCTTGATACAGGGCAAAGTCCTATTTTCAATCATCACGATCCAATAAGTGTGAAGGTGATTTGTGAAGCAAAATTCAATATTTGATAGTATAATCCCGCTTGATATAATGTTGAGCGGGATATTTTTTAATTTATAAAGAGTAACAGTATGACAACAAGTTCAGAAAAAGATAGGCAAAGCGATTCTAATGGAATAAGCCGCCGCAACTTCTTAAAAGCAGGTGCAGCTTTTGGAGCAGCTATGTGTGTACCGCCTGTTATTGGGAATGTTTTTGCACAGCAGACCACAACATCCAAATACGACAATAATAAACAATCAATATTAACCCAACGCCGTACATTGGGTTCAGGCAAAAACAGTCTGAATGTATCAGCACTCGGCTTAGGGTGCATGGGAATGAACTATCATCGCGGTTCCCACCCTGATAAGAAAGCTATGATAAAACTTATCCACCAGGCCGTAGAGCATGGAGTAACCTTCTTTGATACAGCCGAAGTTTACGGCCCGTTTACCAATGAAGGGATCGTAGGAGAAGCAATTGCTTCATTAAAAAAAGATTTAGAGATTTGTACCAAGTTCGGTTTCAATTATGAAGGAGGTATATCTAATGGTCTTAACAGCCGTCCCGAACGTATCCGTAAGGTTGCCGAAGATTCTCTAAAACGGCTTGGGATTGAAGCTATTGACCTATTCTATCAACATCGCTTTGATCCCGAAGTTCCTATCGAAGACGTAGCCGGAACTGTAAAGGACTTAATTCGTGAAGGTAAAGTAAAACACTTCGGACTTTGCGAAGTGAGTGCAGAAACAATCCGTCGCGCTCATGCTGTCCAACCGCTTACTGCTATTCAGAGTGAGTATCATTTGATGTGGAAGGAGCCGGAAAAGGATATTCTACCTGTATGTGAAGAACTCGGAATAGGTTTTGTTCCTTATAGTCCTATTAACAGGGGCTTTCTCGGCGGTGCATTGAATGAATACACAAAATTCGATGCAAATAATGACAATCGTGCTTCCTTGCCCCGTTTCACACCGGAAGCAATAAGAGCAAATACGGTTATAGTGGAATTGCTCAATAAGTTCGGACGGACAAGGGGGATTACATCCTCACAAGTAGCATTAGCATGGTTGCTTATGCAGAAACCTTGGATTGTCCCTATTCCGGGCACAACTAAACTGGCGCATCTTGAAGAAAATCTATGGGCATCGGATATAACTTTTACATCCGATGAATTAAGCGAATTAACGTTTGCCATTTCAAAAAATAAGATAGTGGGAGATAGATATAATGTAGAACAGCAAAGGCAGGTGGGGCGATAAGCTAAAAACACACACTATTAATCAGATATATAGGAAAAATTTGAGATTATAAAATAGAAAGATAACAAAACCCACTTTCAAAATTATTGAGCATAAAAACAGGACTTCGGTCTGATTATTAATATTCACAATTAAAATTTATGCTTATGAATGAATTATTAAAAACGAAGTTATTCAGCTTATTATCTGAATCTTCACAAGTCACAAACAAAGAAATGCAAAATGCCTATGATGATTTTGTAGAACAAGTAAAAACCCTTAATCAATCTGAAACTGACCATTTAGAAGTCTTTCGGGCACTAAGTACTACTCGTATTGAGATAATCTTTTTAGATTCTTATCATCAGTACGGGCAGGGGGAAAAATGCGCTTAAAAAAACATATATCCAAAAGGGTATTGCTTTTGTAAATTCTGAATTAGTTTTATTGGACAAGCTAATGATGTATCCAAAATTCTTTAGTACAAAGAATAATACTTCAACCTCAGATTTGTTTTTGGATACAGATGTCATTTCCTATGTTGATATTATGGAAGTTATCGCAGGGTTCTTTTATCTTGCGGGAATAAAAACATCTGACGGCAAAAGCGTTTCTTTAAGCCGTCTAACTAATAGATTTGAACGTTTTCTAAACTTCCGGATTAGTGATGTTTATAAGAAAGAGGAAGAGGTTCTACAAAGGTTACCAATAAAACGTACTGGATTTTTAGATAAACTTAAGAGCTTGATCCACAAGAAAAGTAGCAATAAAGGATATAAATCCTGATTTTAACACTTTTGATATCTGCTAATAATCAGATAAATACAAATTATTTATCGGGGAATAGATCATCTAATCCCCGATTTTATTTTCTCCATTCTGCCGTATTTTGCTTCATCAATGCATTGAAAAGAAGAAGTGTCAAATTGTAAAATGAAGCAAAATGTATATTAATAACGAAGATTTTGAAATATGGATGCAAAAGCTATCCAAGAAATTGAGTGAAATTGGTCAGGACTTGAAATCCCTGATAAACACCAAAGAAGTATTCAGCGAGGATGAAACCCTGCTCGACAATCAGGACTTAGCTTTTCTTCTCAAAGTAAGTTACAGGACACTACAGCGGTATAGGAGCAGTAAGAAACTCCCTTTCTTTATGATAGCTCATAAAACCTATTACCGTACTTCTGATGTTCGGGAGTTTGTCCGTTCCCATATGGATTTTCAAACCTATCAAGACTTTGAAAAGAAGCATTCAAAGCCAAAAGATAAGAATGAAAACAATATAAATGATGAATAATTCAGGTTTTTATGTTCTAACTAGAATAGCGTAAGCGGATGAAGGCTTGTATTAGTTTACGCCTTCAAATGTAGTTCCGCATTTCACATAAACAACCTCACCTCTCGGCTCTGTTTGTTTTGTGAAATTGAGCAAGAGGGAACTGGACTTCGTCCTGTTCTTCCTCTTGCCCTGCGGGGCAAAGCCTTCGGCTTTAGTGCTTTAGGATAAAGCACAGTTATAACACTTGCTATAACTCAAATTGATATACAATTATATATTAGCAAGTTAAGTATATAAATAGCTATAAAATAGTTATAACTATGACCAAACAGAATAGAAATATCATATTTACAACAATAGCCATAGAGGGGGAAACAGACAAGTTAATAGAAAAACTTTGTAAACGCTATTCATTGAAAAAAGGGGAAATTGTGAAACTGGCTTTCTTGTATCTGGATAAAGCCCATATCAACCCCTCCGATGCTCCCGAATCGGTAAAGACGGAACTATCCAAAATCAACAAACGGCAGGATGATATTATCCGCTTCATTCGCAAGTATGAAGAAGACCAGCTTAACCCGATGATACGCACAAGCCATTCGATAGCGGTTAAATTTGATGTTTCCGTGAAAGAACAAAAGGAGTTAATAGCTTCGGAAATAAATACTTCGCGGGAATTGCAGGACAATGTTTTGAAAAAGATAAGCGAAACGTTCAACCAACATGCCGGAGTGATTAACAACCAAGCCAAACAGATAAATGACCTTGCTGGGGCTATAAACTCAGCATCAAAGAAGCAGGAGCGAAATAATAATAAACTCCTGAAACTGATTCCCCTTTATTCAGAGTTGGCCACTTGCGGAGTAATGGACGGCAAACGCAAAGAGAACCTAAGAGCCGAAATAAACGACCTGATAAACGAGTAATAACCTATGAACATAGATTTCCCGCCACCGTCCAAAGACACATACAACAATGCAGGCAGTAGCCGAAGGCTATGCAATTATCTCGAACATGAAGATATGGAACGCATGGAACAGGGAATCTATACCGAAGGCTTTTTCAACCTGACAGAAGATAATCTATACAAATCACAGGTTATAAAAGATATAGACAGTAATATCGGACAACTCTTAAAAACAGATGCCAAGTTTTACGCTATCCATGTCAGCCCTTCGGAAAAGGAGCTTCGGGCAATGGGTAACACCGAACAGGAACAAGCCGAAGCCATGAAAAGGTATATCCGGGAAGTGGTTATCCCCGAATATGCCAGGAACTTCAACAAAGGTCTATCGGCAGAGGATATAAAATTCTATGGCAAGATACATTTCAGCCGGGACAGGTCGAACCACGAACTGAATATGCACTGTCATTTAATTGTCAGCCGTAAAGACCAAGCCAATAAGAAAAAACTATCTCCGCTAACTAACCACAAAAATACCCAGAAAGGAACGGTTAAGGGCGGTTTCGATAGGAAAAATCTATTCCAACAGGCAGAACAGAGATTTGACAAGCTATTCAACTACAAACGAGAACTAACCGAATCTTTTGAATACTACAACACAATGAAGAACGGAAGAATAACCGACCAGTTAAAAATGCAGGAACAACAGATTGCCGATGAAAGAAAAAATACCGATATGCAAACAAGCGTATATGCAAATAAGCAAGACGAACAGAATGAAAACAAGTTTGCATATAAACAAGATTACAACCTTTCAAATATACAATCTGTAAATCAGGGAAATAAGAAAGAAAATGAACAATCTTTCAGTCTGCTCGATTTGGGTTTATCCTCTGCATTAGGTTTGCTTACTCCTGATGCCAACAAAGAGGAAGAACAAATTTCGATGAAAAAGAAAATAAAGAAGAAACCTAAACGAGGTCGCAAAAGATAAATCGTAATACTATGAACCAGTACGAAGAAATGCGAAAGGAAATAGATAGTTACCTGATGAAGCGATTCAAATACCGCCTATCACTTGTATATCTCACACCTGACAATATCATAGTCAGCCGAAGAAACAGCCGTGTAAGTTTATATATGAGAATCCGAAGAGTCGAAAGCCTGTTTCCACCTGATTGCTTGATTATAGCCCGAATCAACTTTCGGAAAGAACGTGTAGGGAATGGAACTCACTTTGTCAGTTTCTTGTCAGGAATAGCATTAAAATACGGTTTTACACATATCGGGATAGAATCCGTGAACGAAAAAAGTAGGGCATTTGCCAAAAAGTTAGGTTTCCAATCCATAGACGGCTCTAATTATGCAGTATCAGTAAAAACTCTTATGGATTACTTTCAAGATTAGAGTTAAATAGTTCTTTATTCATTTGATTTACAAAGGTACATTCCGGCAATAGAACGTCAACACCAAGCCGCAAGCGGTTTTTAGAAATTTCTTCCTTTTTGCTCCACAAAAAGAGTAAATTTCTAAAAAGTGTTGCCTTATCTATTCCCTGCATGAAGGAGATGTATATCAATTAAAAAAAGAAAAAAAATGTTGCTGGGATTGGTTGTTTGCGCCACCCGTAGCCACTTCATGCCATTGAAGCCACTTTCTCAAAACGAACCTGTTTTCTGTTTTTCTTTGCCTGAAAATCATTGCAATGAGAATAATTTCAGTAATCAGCAAAACAAATTTATTATGGACATTATAGCAATCGAAAGCAAGACGTTCGGGCAGATGAAAGAGCGTTTTGAGGATTTCTTCAATCAGGTCAGAAGCCTATGCGGGGATAATCAGGACAAAGAACAATGGTTAGGCAACGATGATGTTTGCAAACTTCTACAAATATCGCTTAGAACATTGCAGTCTTACAGGGATAACGGCATTTTACCTTATTCGCAGATTGGGCGCAAATGCTATTACAGGGTATCGGATATAGAGAATTTAGTCAGTCAATCACAGATTAACAAAGAGCAACAATGAAAGCAAAGAATATCAATTTAGATAGCTTAATCGGCAACTGGGAGAGTATCAACCTGAATCCGACAGTTATCATATACAGGAATGGAGACAACTATTTACTTAGCGTTATCCACATGAATGAGACGAGTAAACAGGCAAATCCCGCTACATATGAAATTCAGGAAGATGAAGAAGGATTCTTCATTAATTACAATCTGAAACGGTCAGCTATCAGCTATGATACAAAACTGGATATATTAACTATTTCCGCATTGGGCAACTATATACGGAATTAACAAGACACTACAAGGGAAATATTAGATAAGAAATCCACAGAGATTAATTCTTTCATCACGGGTTTGGATGAATTACTGGATACTATCCGGCAGGCTCTTAAAAACCGAACTCCGCACCTGAACGGAGAAAAATTCCTTTCAAACCGTGATGTTTGCCGGATGCTTCATGTTTCGTTCCGCACCTTACAGGACTGGCGGGATACAGGAAAAATTCCGTTTATTCAGATTAAGGGGAAGATTCTGTATAATCAGTCGGATATACTCAAATGGATCGAAAAAAATATTGTAACATAATTGAAAAAAAAGAAAGGTGCTAATCTCAATAGAAAAGCACCTTTCTAAATTATATACCGAAACTTTTATGTAGTAGTAGCTGACAAACTTCCTACTTTCTGCATATCATTCAGAATACTCTGATCCAATACCTTCGCATATCGTTTTGTCATACTGATATTCGAATGCCCTAACATTTTCGCAACATTTTCCATACTAACACCATTCGCTAAGCACACAGAAGTGGCATAAGTATATATGGCACAATGTGTTGAAAGATTTTTCTTGATTCCACATAAATCGCTAATTTCCTTGATATAGGCATTCATCTTTTGATTGCAAGGGACAGGGAGTAATACATTCTGTTTCTTACAGAGAGGATGATCCTTGTACTTTTCTATGATAGACAGGGGTACATTTAACAACGGAATATTGCACATATTCTTTGTCTTTTGCCGAGCCTTGCGAATCCAATAGTTACCTTCTCTGTCCTTGACAATATGCTCTGCGGTTAGCTGCTTCACATCTATGAATGCAAGACTGGAATAAGCGCAAAAGACAAAAATATCACGTACCAAATCAATACGAGGAATTTCAAATTTCTTATTCACCAATATTTGCAGCTCATCCCATGTAAGAAACTCCCTGTTTACTTCTTTTTCATGGAATTTGATGCCTATAAAAGGGTCTTTGTTTATCCATTCATTGGCAAGAGAACGGTTTGTGATCTTTTTCAAACACTTCATGTAGCGGATAACCGTATTTTGCGCACAGTCTTTTTCTGTTTTAAGATAGAACTCGAAAGCCCTGATGAACTCTCCGTTCACATCTTTAAGCGGAATATCTTCTTTACCAAATTTGATTTTTATAAGTTCTGCCAAATAATGTTTGCAGCTTTCGTAACGACGTAAAGTTATTAAAGCGAAGTCTTTCCCCACTAATTGCCTGCATTGGTCGTTATGCTCTTGAATAGTAGCTATAAGGGTTCTTGGTGCTTCCCTTTCTTCCAGTCCAAAGAACTTATCACGGAGAATTATTGCTGTAATGGGTAAACCTTCCTGTTTCAAATTAGCATGGATATTATACAACTTAATTCTCGCTTCGTCAATAAACTTGTTTAGGTCGTTTGATTTGCGGTCTTTTCCACGGGAACATTCCTTTGCCTGATTCCACAGGGACGGCTTAATGCTCTTACGGATGTTCGTTTCAGCACGGACATTGTTTACTGTAATTCTCATACATACAGAGGCTTCACCGTTCTTCAATAGTTTTGTTTTCTTTAAGAAAAACAAAACATTAAATGAATTTCTTTCCATCATTTTTCTACTTGTTTTAAGTGATACAAAATTATGGAAAAGTGGAGAGAGTTTCGATACTCAACAGGCTGACAGACAGCGCCAATTAAGGTCAAAAGGTGGAGATAAATATCTCCTAAATTTGCTCCACCTATTGCTCCACCAGAGTAGGTCGAAATTTGCTGTTTTTTGCGTAGTGGGTAAAAATAGAAACTCCCGATATTCACTGAATATCAGGAGTTTACTTCTTTTTGCTTTCTCTAAAAGTGGTGCCACCAGGAATCGAACCGGGGACACAAGGATTTTCAGTCCTTTGCTC
>JAJBTS010000107.1 GCA_020860885.1 Bacteroidales bacterium | reverse complement strand
GACATATTTAATGTGTGTAAATTAAGGATGAAAAGTTTTTTTTATCCTTATTTTTTTTTTTTATGTATTATTTATTTATCTTTGTAATCCCCTAGTATTTATTAACAATTAACTTAATTGATTTAATTAATGAAAAACAAATTGAAATTTTGGATTTTAGCTTGTATGCTGATTGGGATTAATTTTTCGGTTCATTCAAATGATGAACTCCCTTTCAAGCCAAGCTCAACTATAGCGGATGCGACATGGTATAAAATTACCTCTTATTCCGGCTATCTGGTAGGCGTGTACGAAGATTTTACTTTAAGTTTAAAAGAAGTAAAAACAGAGATTGATGAAGACCAGTATTGGTGCTTTATCGGAAACAATGAAGAAGGATTTCTGATTTATAATAAATCAGATGTTACTAAAACAGTTGGAATCGGTAAAATCGCAAATGAGAAAGATGCACCGATATTAGGCGGTACTGAAACAAAATGGTATATCCGTACGGTTACAAACGCTTCAATGGGAACTATGTATTCTATTTGCCCGATAGAATATAAGGATCAACCCACGGCTTCTTTCCACTGGAATAATACAGACCCTAAAAATACCATTTTAGCTCTTTTTCCCGGTGCAAACGGAAATGTTCATTCTCATTGGACTTTTACAGAAATAAAAGAAGATGAAGAACCCATTGAGCCAGAGGGGCCATTTATTATCTCAGAATCAGTAGAAAATGCAATTTGGTATAGAATTAAAGCTTTTGCAGGAATTTATGCAACAGTTTTGGGCAACAATACTTTAGGATTTTCTGAAATGGGAGAGGATCCTGAACAACAATGGTGCTTCGTGGGTGATAATGAGAATGGATTTGTTATATATAATAAAGCCAATACTGATTTAATGGTAGGGGTAGAGAATGAAATTCCTAAATTGAAAGAAGAGGATGGAACTCGTTGGTATATGAGAGAACTTAATAATCCAACAAAAGGTAAAATGTATGCCATCAGTCTTATCGATTATAAAAATGAACCTACCGCAAGTAAAAACTGGAATAACAATGGCGGACACGGATTAGCTATTCAATTTTGGGCTGGAGGAGCAAGTAACAATCATTCTCACTGGACGTTTGAAAAATATGTTCCTAAGGAATATTTACCGGTAATGCTGAGTAAAAGTATCGAAGATGCTCATTGGTATCGGATACAAGCTTATTCAAACCATTATGCGATTGTTAAAGATGATTTTTCACTCAGTTTTTCTGAATTGCCTACCAACGATGATGATCAGTTATGGTGTTTCGTAGGAGAAAGAAACGATGAAGGCCTTACTGTATACAACAAAAAAGCTGCAGGGAATACATTAACGGTAAGTGAAGGCAATATGCCTGTATTTGAGGAAGGTGCTGATATGAAATGGTATCTTCGTAAAGTAAATAATGCAGACAAAGGTACTATGTATTCTATCTGTCCTATTGAATATAAAGATAATCCTGCTGCGGGAAAGCATTGGAATAATAAATCGCAGGAAAATCAGGTAATACAATTATTTGCGGGGGCAGATGGTAATAAACATTCCCACTGGATTTTTAAGGAATACAGGACTCCCTATCAAACGCAAATGCAGATTTACAATTATCCTTGTGGTTCACGTATTGCCGGTAATGCTGCTTATTTAGAAAGCGCATCCATTAAAGGTGAAGCTGTTCAAAAACCTTTAATATATGAAGCTGAAAACGCTCCGTCTACTTATTATATTATTTATACAAAAACAAAACCAGTCATTGAAAGAGGAAAGACCTTTGACCTGATTCTTAAAGGTCACGAAGATGAATTCGGAAAAGATTTTTCTATTACGGATGCTTATATTTACTGTGATTGGGATAAAGATGGGTATTTTGAAACAACTTTACCTGTTATTTCAGAAGCAATGGATATAAAACAAACGATTACGGTTCCTGAAGATGCTGAGTTAGGAAAAATGCGTATACGTATAAGATATACAGAGAAAGGTGTGGTTCTTCCTCAGGCTGAAGATGATGTTTGGGGTATGGTTTATGATTTTGTTTTTAATGTGGTTGACGCAGAAGAAAAAGAAGGTCGTATTGTTACTGTAAAAGTAAATGATGAGACAAGAGGAAGTGCAGAAATCGTTAGCGAAAGTGATGAAGACGGACGATTTGCTTATGGCTCTTCTGTAACTGTAAAAGCTACTCCAGAGGGGAATAGCGTATTCCGTTATTGGAAAGATGGCGATATAATTGTATCAATAGATAGTGAGTACACCTTTGAAGTCGGATATAATGTTAATCTGATGGCTTATTTTACACCCAATACAGAAGACGATGTTCGTATTGAGGAGATTGATTTACCTTCCTTTCGACTGCTAGAAACCAATGGCATATTGAGTTTTTATTTTGAAGAAGATGCTGTGGTAATGGATGTTTATTCTTTAAACGGTAAGCTAGCTCTTCGTTCCTACGAAAATCAGGTCTCGGTAAAATCACTCCCTTCAGAAACTTATGTTGTGAGAGTATACACTGCAAATCATGTTTTAACAAAAAAAATAATATTAAATCTTCAATAAAAATAAATCGGATAATCATGAAATATAATAAAAAACTGATCGCTTCCTTGTCTGGTAGTTTACTTGCAACAGCCGGAGTTATGGCACAAGGAAATATAAATCCCAATGTCGTATTTATATTATGTGATGACTTAGGTTATGCAGACTTGGGTTGTTTTGGGCAACAATATATAAGTACTCCTAATTTGGATAAAATGGCTGAAAATGGTATGATGTTTACTCAGCATTATGCGGGTAGCCCGGTAAGTGCTCCTTCTCGTGCTTCTTTATTGACCGGACAGCATACAGGACATACGAAAATACGTGATAATAAAGAACATTGGTCGGGAAAAGTTAAATATGGAGAAAATGAAGATTATGCTGTTGCAGGGCAGGAGCCTCTGGATATCAATCGTAAAACTATTACTCACCTTTTCAAAGATGCCGGATATAATACAGGTTTATTTGGTAAATGGGGGTTAGGATACGAAGGCTCGGCAGGTACTCCGAATAAAATGGGTTTTGATGAATTTTATGGATATAATTGCCAGTATCAGGCGCATCTCTATTTTCCTAATTTCCTAAACAGAAACGAAGAGAGAGAAGTCTTGGAAGAAAATATAAATTTCCCTATGTATGGTCTGAATTATGACAAAAGAACCGAGTATGCTTCCGACCTTATCCATCAGGAAGCGATGAAGTTTATCGGAAAACAGACAGAAAGTAAACCTTTCTTCGCATATCTGACTTATACCTTGCCTCATGCGGAATTGGCCCAACCGAATGACTCAATTCTCGATGCTTACAGAGGTAAATTTTGTGTGGAAAAATCTTTTGCCGGTGCTGAGGGTTCACGATATAACCCTACAGAGATAGCGCATGCTCAGTTTGCTGCAATGGTGACACGTTTGGATACTTATGTCGGTGAAGTATTAGCGCTACTGGAGGCAAAAGGAATGATTGAAAATACATTGGTAATATTCACAAGCGATAACGGCCCTCATACTGAGGGTGGAGCAGATCCGGATTTCTTTAATAAGGACAATCTTTTAAGAGGGTATAAAAGAGCATTAACGGAGGGTGGCATTCGCGTCCCCATGATCGCTCAATGGCCCGGTAAAATAGAGGCGGGTTCAGTAAGTGATCATATGTCAGCATTCTGGGATTATATGCCTACTTTTGCAGAATTACTGAATGTGAATCTTTCTGTTGAAAGTGATGGTATTTCAATGCTCCCAACTTTATTAAATAAAGGAGAACAAGCGAAACACGATTACTTGTATTGGGAATTTTACGGGCGTGCTGTACGGCAGGATAATTGGAAATTGATTCGTACCGGAGGAAATACTTATCAGTTATACGATTTGGCTACGGATTTGCATGAAGATAATAATCTTGCTTCTCAATACCCGGATATAGTAAAGAGATTGGATAAAATTTTAGAAGAAGCACATACTCCTTCTACTCTCTTTAATTTTAAGTAATACTTCTATTCTGATAAAATGGAAAGGTATGTTAAAAGTCCAGGCTTTTAATATACCTTTTTTATTTATTTTATGGTTATTTCTGTAAAATGACTTATTTTTGAAAATAAAAAAATGTTTACAGATAAATAAATCAATTAATTGTATGAAAAAAAATGTAGTGTTGTTATTAATGTTGTTTCCTTTGTTTTTATATGGTCAGGTAGGAAATGAAGTTCCGGTAAAGAATGGTAAAGTAGTATTTTCCGAAACAATTCTCACTCCTAAGAAGGCAGGTGAAATTAAGGACACAGTATTAAAATGGTTAGAAGAGGATTTTTTGCCGGGCAAAGGAGCGATTGCCAATGTTGATACAATTAATAATATGATTGTATGTCGGGTAATGGAAACGCTTACCATGGAAAAGAAAGACTGGCATCAATTTGTAATGCATATGAGATATACGCTTGTAGTAGAATGCAAAACAAATCAATGTGTCCTTACAGTTAATAATATTGGCTATATAGAACCAGAAGCTTTACAAACCAGTAAAGACAATATAGCTGTATATTCAGCCGAAAGTGTTTTAATTGATCGTCAATACAAAGAAGCTTTCATAAAAGATCCGATAGACAAAATACAGAAAGCTACTATAAATAATATTGAGGATTT
>JAJBTS010000103.1 GCA_020860885.1 Bacteroidales bacterium | reverse complement strand
AATTTTCCGAGTCTGAAAAAATATTTTTAGACGTCTGGAAATAAACTTTCAGACTCTGAAAATTTACTTCCGTAAGTCTGGATGTCCTTTACTGAATACGGTTTACTATGTGACTGGTGACTGAAATTATAGCCTGATTATCTTTTCATTGATAATTCTATCCTGTATATTAAAGGTTACAATAAATGTGCCGGCAGGATATAAGCTTGCATCGATTGTTATTTCCTGTTGATCGGTGAAAGTGCCCTGATCGATCCTGTATCCGGTTAAGTCGTAGACTACATATTTTCCCGAATAGCTTCCGTTCAGTTTCGCAATACAGAAATCCCGGGTTGGGTTCGGAGAGAGTGAAACGGTAGGCTCTACGACTATCTCTTCGGAAATATCCGTAGTGATTTCTGCTATCTTTTTTTCGGGTTGGATATACGGATTTGCGATAGCTGTAAACCTTCCGCCTTGACTGGCATCCGCATCGAATCCGGGAAGTAAAGTCACGGTACCCGCTTCGTACACTACCGTTTTATTACCATCTACTTTTGAAGAAGCGGTAATGTTTTCAGCGGCTCCAAAGAAGATATTTTCCTTTACATCTTTTGTGATCATAATGCTCTTCGGCTGTTCCGTTCCGTCCGATACCTTTTGTTCGTTGCTCTTTTCCTGGGCATGAACCGGATAGCTCCATGCTGCTATAAAAAGAAAAGCGATAAAAAAATAAATATTCTTTTTCATAACGATTTTATTTTACTGATTTTTCTAATTCTTCAATCTTGCTGTGCAGGCTTTTAATTTCGGCCTGTTGTTTTTCAGAGTTTTTCTCCTGTTCGATCACATAGAGAGTAAGCTCTTCGATCTTCTTTAATAATTTAATTTGCAGGTCTGTCATATTCACACCGTTTTCTTTTACTTCAGCAGCAGAAGGTATTTCGGGCAGATGTCCGTTTTTACCGATGAAATCGTTTACTTCGGAGAGGGTTTTCAGATTGTAGTCTTCGTTGAAGACATAATCCGGGAAATCGGTGATGGGTACTACATGTACGGCAGTAGCCCGGATATTGCCTTTTACATCCAAAGCATGTATTGGAGTTGCAGTTCCGATCCCTACATTCCCGTTGGAATTCAGGATGGTCATCCGGGTAGTTCCGTTGGTCTGTAATTGGAGATTTTGTGTACTGTAAGATCCGATCCGGCCCTGATAAACCCTTAGTGGTTTGGATAAATAAAAATAGGGTCTGTCGGTATATATCCGGGCATACGAAGAAGAGGAAGGGTCCATAGCCATATAGCCAGAATTCACTCCTCCGACTCTTAACCTGTCACCTCTTACAGTTCCATTTACAACTAAGGTTTTGTTTTCCGTACTTGAGCCAATCTGAACTTCCCCATTAAAATAAGAATCCCCTCGCACAGATAATCTTTTCTGATTAAGGGGCTGCATTCCCAATCCTACTTTGCTTCTGATTGTCACATCATCTTCTGTGGTGTAACTAAAACCAAGCGTAGCGCCGCTTCCGCTACCTACTACGTATTCGATTATAGCTTTTCCATTCGGATTGGTTGTTTTGATTATTTTTGACCAACCGGAATATCCATCTCCCTTGTAATAAATTTGAGGATTTGATGTAATGTCGTCTTTAACGTAGATTGAATCATCAGAGGCCATATTTTGGACGTTAAAACTTACAGTAACACATTTATTCACTCCGGTGTTGATGTGATAAATACTTCTACTAGTATTCAAACTTACTGTTTGGTCTCCAAAGGGTTGATTGATGTAATAGTGACTTTGAGCGCTTACGGAAATAAATCCGGCAAAAAGAAAGGTAATAACTAAAAAAAAGATTTTGTTTCTCATGGCTAATAAAAATTTAAAGTTAATAATAGAAAAATACAAACCCCCAACTGTATACTGTTTTGCAATATACGATTGGGGGTTTACAACTGTAAATGTAAATAATAAATTTTAATAAACAAATAGAATTACTATTATTATTTAAATTTATTTAATTTCTTGTTGTTGCCTTCTATTGAAGGGATAAAATTTTGCTTTCTTTGAGCATGGGTTGTGATAAAAAGAAGGATAGTTCTTCATGTAAGCGAGGTTGGTATAGTGCGGTTCCACATAATCGCTGGTGTTGATGATACTTTTATCCGGTTGGATGATGTAATCCCTGAAAATAACACAACCGTTGCCGATAGGCCAGACTACCTGTGTTTTGATGGTGTCGCCTTGCAGAATGTAAAATCCATTCAAAAGATATTCACAGTGTTTGCTGCTGTTTTCTTTTTCAAAACAGTCAATTAACTCGTCGGTTACCGAACCAGAGGTAGCAATGCTGAATTTTCCATCGGAAGAGAAACGAAAGATGGAAAAAAAAGCCGTATCACAGGCATGATCTGTAATATAAATTCCCTGAATATTTATTCGCCGATCCAATCCGGTGTCTTTCCCATTGGATGAATAAGTAAAATTCTCAGGAGTCGACTTACACGAAAGAAGAACCAGGGCGATGGAGATAAATACTATACTTTTTTTCATTTCAATACAAGGTATAAGGTTTGTCTGCTCCGATCTGTAAGAAAGGATTGTTCGAATCGCCGTAATGGAAGTCCGGAGTCCGGAAAAACAATCGGTGCCATAGATTTTGTCCGGCAAAACCACCGTACGAATTGTTCCATCCGGCCCTTAGGAGTAAATCATGACGGGTATATCCGATATAGAACGGAGTGGAGATTTGTTTGCCCGTTTTGAATATGCCTTTGCTGTTTTCGGTAGAAAAATCCGTCATTCCATTTATGTCGGAGGTATATACATTTGTCCCTATCATCCATCCTTTGTAACGGATCTCCATGGCGGCCGAACGATAGCGGTCGTATATCTTAAATCCCACAAAAGGGAAGGATAGAAGATCGTCTTCAAACAGAATCTGAACTTCATCGAGGAAGACATTTATCATTCCGGAAGTCTGCTTATCGCCCTGATAATAATGAGTCAGGTAATAAGCACCTCCGTATTCATCTTTCAGATATTTGATTCCGGCGTAACTGATACCTAATCCGAACTTCTTTTTGGCTTTATAAGCATCCGTACCGGCAGCGAACGTCCATCCGTCAATCGTCTGGGATAGGTGCAATCCAAATCCCAGACGAAATCCGTTTCTGTCTTCTACTCCATAAGTATAGGATGCAACCAGTGAAAAAACAGCATGAAAGCCATTTCCCTGTTTAGGTCCAAACCTCACGTCGGGCAGATGCTCCTCTTCGTAATGGAAACCATATTGAGAGTAAGCTTTCCATCCGAAAGCAAAGAAGAGCAGGAGAAATATGGAAATTTTTAATTTCAAACAGGGTTTCTTGTTTCTACCGGTTCGCCAAACAGGGTAGCGGCAGTAGCTTCTTTAATCTGAACAATCACTTTTTCTCCAATTCTGTGATTATTCTTGTCGAAAATGACGACTTTATTTTGAGAAGTCCTTCCGAAGAGCTGTTCCCGTGAACGTTTTGAAAAGCCTTCCACCAGAACCTCCATCGTTTTTCCTACATCCTCTTTATTTCTTTTCAGGGAAAGTTCGAGTTGAAGAGCTATGATTTCTTCCAGCCGTCTGACTTTAACTTCTTCCGGAACATTATCGGGCATGTGTTTGGAAGCGTAAGTTCCCGGCCGTTCGGAATATTTGAACATAAAAGCAGAATCGAAGCCTACCTGGTGCATCAGTGAAAGAGTTTCCAGATGATCTTCTTCGGTTTCCGAATGGAATCCGCTGAAAAGGTCTGTAGATATACTGGCTTCCGGTAAAATCCTGCGGATGGCGGCTATCCGGTTGAGATACCATTCGCGTGTGTATTTCCGGTTCATGGCTTTTAGTATTTTGGAGCTTCCGGATTGTGCCGGTAGATGTATCTGCTTACAAATGTTATCGTATTTTGCGATAACATACAGAATTTCGTCACTCATATCTTTCGGATGCGAAGTGGTGAAGCGGATGCGCATATCAGGTGCGGCAAGAGCTATCTTCTCGAGCAGATGAGGAAAATCGACCTTTTCGTTTTCATCTTCAAAAAGGTACGAATTAACGTTTTGTCCCAGCAGGGTCACTTCTTTGTACCCTTGCTCCCTGAGGACATTCAGTTCATTCAGTATACTCTGAGGTTCCCGGCTTCTTTCACGTCCGCGCGTATAAGGGACAATGCAGTAAGAACAAAAATTATTGCATCCCCTCATAATGGAAATGAAACCTGAGATTTTTACTCCTGAGATTTTTAGGGGTATAACATCTTTGTAGGTTTCTGTGGTAGATAACTCTACATTGATTGCTTTTTCCCCTTGTTCCACAGATCCTATCAGGTGAGGGAGATCTAAATAAGAATCAGGTCCTACCACAAGATCGGCATGATGATTATCGATCAGGTCTTCTTTTACTCTTTCGGCCATGCATCCCAATACCCCGACGATCAGATTTTTTTTCTTTTTCTTCAACGATTGAAAATATTGAAGGCGCGATAAAACTTTCTGTTCGGCATTGTCGCGAATCGAACAGGTATTTACGAAAATCAGGTCTGCATCCTGAATTTTCTCTGTCGGTTCGAACCCGTCCATCTGCATAATCGAAGCGACCACTTCACTGTCGGCACCATTCATCTGGCCGCCGTACGATTCAATAAAAATCTTCTTTACATTACTGTTAGTCAC
>JAJBTS010000333.1 GCA_020860885.1 Bacteroidales bacterium | reverse complement strand
ATGTTTACCATAGATATATAGAAATTGTTTTTTCGAATTAAAAACAAAATTTTCAATCGTTGCTAATTCTTTTCTTCTTCCTATAAACATACTATCAGTTTTTATTTAGAGGATCTCTATTTCATGAATAATCACAAAAAATCACGCATATCCAGAAAGAAACCGATAGGGGTTATTTTGCCGGGATATTAAATACGTTGTAATACCTGTCCGGATAATGAAATGACTTCTCTTATTGTCTTGGCTTACTCAAAGCTCAATCTGATAGATCCTGGAACTCTCACCCCAGGGATGATAACCTTGTCCGATATAACGAAATCCATATTTTTCATAAAACCCAATATGTTCCGTACTGAGATAGAGATTATCAAAACCCATATTCTTGCTGTCGGTCTTCGCTTTTTCCATCAGGAGAGAGCTATATTCGTTTCCCCGCTGCTCTTCTTCGATAAAAAGAGCGCAAAGCCAGGGGTACAAATCCATGCGGCTGATGAAATCGTTGGTAATAAGACCTGCACACCCAATAATTTCACTCTCCTTTTCCAATAAGTACCATTGAGGCAAAGGACGGGTTGTTTTCAGGGAATGTACAATGCTATCTTCGTATATAACCCGGGAAACAGAAGGCCATTTGCTACTGATATACTCTATTGCGTCATCTTTATATTCCGGATTTTCCCTAACGGATATTACTCTCATTCTTTCAAATCGTTTAGTTTCTTTTTCGTACAGGTAAAACAGTAGGTGCAAAAATAATTAAAAGTTTATGTTTAGTCTCCTTAATTTTTCAAAATAAATATTTTTTTCTACTTTTACATCCAAGTAATTAGTTAACACACATAAAGATGAAAGAAGACGTAACAAACCGTATAATCTTAGACCTTTCCGACATTGAGGCAAACACATCCAAAATCAGTTTTGTAGAAGATGAAGTAGGGAAACTTAAAAAAGAAGTTGAAAAAACAAATGATTTACTTACAGACCTGTACAGTCTTTTATTAGAGATCAGAGATAAAAAATAAATCAGACATTCTAAAAACCGGTTTTTTAAGTAATAAAGGATAATCGAAAAACCTTATATTATTTTGCTTTATGAGGTTCTGAGTTCAATAGCTTCATCATTTGAGGGCGGAAATTATCTCCCCATTTCTCTATTTATTTGATAAGAGGAATTAATGTTTTACCCATAAAATATGAAAACAAAAACATCAACACTGCGCCTTATATATCCTCAATGGCAGGGAGGAATTGTTGCTCACTGGATGCCGGATATCGATCCGGACGACTCTTCCCGGGGTTATTACCTGGGAGCACAGTTATTGAATTTTCTTGCTCCAAAAAGCGGACAGAATACGAAGGAAGTTCCTGTATCGTTAGACATAAACGATAGAGAAACAGAAAATGGCATTCATTCTTACAGGGTACTTCTCAGGCAGACAAAGGCTGCGCTGAGAATAATTCAGGATAATGATCCGGAAAGGATCGTAACACTGGGCGGAGACTGTGCCGCAAGTGTCGTTCCCTTTACCTATCTTGCAAATAAATATCCGGAGGATGTTGCCATTGTGTGGATAGATGCGCATCCGGATGTAACTCTTCCCTATGATGATTACAAAGGGTATCATGCCATGGCTTTAACCGCTTGTCTCGGTATGGGAGATAAAGAAATCTTAAGTATATTGCCCGGAAAAGTGGAAGCTTCGAAAGCATTGATAGTAGGACTCCGCTCCTGGGACGATGGAATGAAAGAAAGACAAGAAAAATTAGGAATAAAAGGACTGGCTCCTGCAGAAGTAGCTGAAAATAGTAAGGCTGTAATGGACTGGCTAAGAAATACGGGTGCATCAAAAGTGGTTATTCATTTTGACATGGATGCATTAGATCCTGCGGAAATAATTGCTGCCGTAGGTACGGATCCCAATGGGATGAAAATACATGAAGCGGTTCGCGTTATGAATGATATAGCTTCCGAATACGATGTGGTGGGGCTCACCGTAGTGGAACCCATGCCCAGAGTAGCTATTAAAATCAGGAATATGCTGAATCAATTGCCTTTGCTAAAAGAATAAGTAGGACCTCTGATACACAGCCGTATGAATCAGGTAGAATGTAAAAAGCGCCATAGCCTTAATAACAGACTATGACGCTATATAATATTTATTATTTGGTCAAGACCAAAACAATAGGATCGGGTTGAAGAGAGTCTTAATAACGATCTCTGTTGTATCCGCCGTATCCTCCGCCACGATTGTTGTTGTAACCACCGTTACTTCTTTCGGTTCTTGGACGGGCCACGTTTACGTTAATTGTTTTTCCTTCAAAATCAGTGTCGTTCAATTCTTCAATAGCATTTTCACCGTGTGAATCATCAGACATTTCTACAAATCCAAATCCACGGGATCTTCCGGTTTCACGGTCTGTAATAATTTTGGCCGAAGTTACTTCTCCGTACTCTGCAAATAACTCTTGTAAGCTTTCACTAGCTGTGTTGAAGCTTAAATTTGATACATAAATGTTCATCTTTTTAATATTAATTATTGATATTTGTTACACTTAGCTTTCCAGTGTGATCCGAACGGCATTCATGCCTTTCTGTCCGCGTTCCAACTCAAATGTAACCTTATTTCCTTCTCTTATTGCGGCTGGTGCGCTACTGATATGGAAAAAGTATTTTTCCGTATTTGTAGCGTTCTTAATAAAGCCATATCCTTTGTCAGGATTAAAATATTCTACCCGTCCTTTCAGGATAGGATCTTCTATATCTTCTCTTTTCGGTATGGAAACCGCTATACTATCCACATCAATAGCTTGTTTCTTTACCGGATCGGGCGGCGTATCTGTAATAACTCCATTTTCATCCACGTAGGCTATCATATCTTCAAAAGCTCCGCCATTTCCATTGGCTTTACGCTCTTCTTTACGTTTCTGCTTTTCTACTCGTTTTTCTTGTTTTTTCTTTTCTAATTCTCTTTTATTAAATGATATTGATTTCGCCATATTTATTTATAAAAACTTTTTTTGTTGGATTCTGATAATTACTTTTTCTTTTCTTAAATTATAAAAGTTCTGATGATTTATATTTTTGACTTATGCAGTCTTAAATAGTTTTCGACACGGGCATCTATTTCGGATTGAGACAAATGCGCAGGAAGCTCTATCGTTGTTCTATTGCTTATAGCGACAAGAATAACATTTCCAACCTTCTTTTTTACTGCTTTCAATACCGATGCAGCCTGATGAGTTGCTGATGCTATTTCCAAACGGGTAATTTCTCCTTCTTTTTTACTTGTCGCCATATTCAATTTTTTTAAGTTTATATTTCTTCTCAATAAGATACAGCCAGGCTTTTTCCTGTTAGTTTCTGGATATCTTTCACCATCGTATATTCTTCATGAGAACAGAAAGTAAGGGCTGTTCCGCTGTTTCCGGCGCGTCCCGTCCTTCCGATACGATGCACATAGGTTTCCGCCACATCCGGTAAATCGTAGTTGATCACTAATTCCAGATTGGCTATATCGATTCCTCTGGCAGCAATATCTGTAGCAATGATTACGCGTGTCTTACCCGATTTGAAATTAGTAAGTGCGCGTTGTCGGGCTCCTTGTGTTTTATTGCCATGAATGGCCTCGCAACCAATACCTTGTTTATTCAAAACACGGGCGATTTTATCCGCCCCATGTTTGGTACGGGAGAAAACCAGAACCGTTTTTTCATCTTCTTTCTCCAAAATATCGATCAGGAGTTTACTTTTCTGAGGTTTTTCCACGAAATACAAACATTGTTCAATGGTATCTACTACCGATGAAACCGGTGCTACTTCTATCTTTACAGGTTTATTAAGAATGGATTTCGACAGAGTGGCTATCGTTTGCGGCATAGTTGCCGAAAAGAAAAGGGTCTGTCTTTGTTTCGGTAATAAAGGTAATAAACGCTTTATATCATGAATAAAACCCATATCCAGCATCCGGTCCGCTTCATCCAGTACGAAATGACGGATATGGTCCAGAGAGATATGTCTTTGTTTAATCAGATCCAATAAACGTCCGGGAGTCGCTATAAGAATATCCGTACCACGCCTCAAGGCTTCTACTTGTGACCTTTGATTTACACCACCAAAAATTACCGTATGCCGTAGATTAGTATATTTACTATAGTCTTTGAAACACTCATCAATTTGAATGGCCAGTTCCCGTGTAGGAGTAAGGATCAACGCCTTTATTTCCCGCTTTTTACTGTGAAGTTCTTTCTGGCTAAGCTGTTGGATAATAGGTAATGCAAATGCTGCTGTTTTACCTGTACCTGTCTGGGCTATTCCTAATAGATCATGTCCTTGAAGGACAACGGGTATCGCCTGTGTTTGAATATCTGTCGGCGATACATACTTTTTACTTACTAAAGCCTTCAATATAGGCTCTGAAATATTTAATTCTTTAAATGTCATAGATTATTTACTGCTTATCACAGCAGTTTTTATTAATTAAAATTAGAAGATTGTAGTAAACTACAAATCGGAACTTACTTTTTTTGTCTTGCAAGGTCAAACTCTTCTTTTAGTTTCGCTACAACTTCCTTCACGCTGCTTATCTTTTGAGTAAGATACGCATTGGCTCCGGCAAAAGCATACCCTTTTTTCATATTCCCCTGGGCAGCATTGTACAAGGCTCTGATTATACAATAAGGACTTTTGGTGTAATCGCAGGTTTTAATACAATGAAACGGACAGGCTTTAGGCGTTTCTTTCCCTTCATTTACACTACGGATAAATTCACCGTCAAAAGCACGGCCGGGCATACCGACAGGACTCTGAATGATCCTCACATCTTTTTGATCCGCATCCACATACACCTGTTTGAAAGCAGGGGCAGCATCGCATTCATAAGTCGGAACAAAAATACTTCCCATTTGTACTCCCGTTGCACCTAATTCCATGAAACGTTGAACATCTTCCCCTGTTGCAATTCCTCCGGCTGCAATAACAGGAATGTTTTTCTTTTCACTGTATTGTGCAGAAACAGCAACCACTTCAGGAATCAGTTGTTCCAGCGAATGATTTTCATCTTCTATCTGTTCTTTCTTAAATCCCAGGTGTCCTCCGGCTTTAGGTCCTTCCACAACAATCATATCCGGAAGATAATTGTAGTTTGTACTCCATTTCTCGCAAATTACTTTTGCTGCCCGCGCAGACGATACGATGGGTACCAAAAGCGTTTTGCTATCGGGAGTAAGATAAGATGGCAAATCTAACGGAAGACCTGCTCCCGCAAATATTACATCTGCTTTTTCAGCAATGGCTGTTCGTACCATATCAGCGAAATTCGATAAGGCAACCATAATATTCAAACCAACCATACCTTTTGTTTTTTCACGCGCTTTACGTATTTCCTCTTTAAGTCCCCAGATACTGTTCTTAAGGTAATCGCCCGGAGTTTGCCGGTACAGCAAACCTAATCCAGCGCAGGATATTACGCCTATCCCTCCTTCGTTGGCAACCGCAGAAGCCAATCCTGAAAGTGAAACACCAACACCCATACCTCCTTGAATAATGGGTAACTTAATTTCTTTATCTCCTATAAAGAATGAATTCATCTTAATTACAAAAAATGTGTCACGATAAATTGTGTTGACACATTCTCGCGACCTGTTAATACTATAAACAAATAAGTTGATTTTGAAGTCGATTTTGACGATGGGAAGTTCCGCGAAACAGCTGCGGAGCAAAACATTGAGAAGAAAGATACAATATAAACTCGATTGTTTAGGCTACAAAGATACGTAAATAAATCGATATTTCCTCTTTTTTGTCATAATTCTTTTACAGTGAACAGTAAACAGTCACCAGAAAGCAGTTAAACAGTTAACAGTAAACAATGGACAGAGAACAATTAACCGTGAATCAGAGGAGAAAAAAAATCATCAAAGAGTTACGGAATTTTCGCACGTCCCATTTTTTTAAATGCGACTGCCATTTGAAATTTTCGCACGTGCGAAAATTTTCAGTTAAAAGTAAGCAAGATATTATCTTCCAATAGTGGTAAATATCGTTACCTTTTCTTAGTGCTTTTCGCCACCTTTTTGCGGTAAGTATCACTACCCCTCCGAAATACTTTCCGCTACCCTCCCGCGGTAAGTATTGCGACCTCCCGGAGATACTTATCACGACGGGGTGTTAATACTCTTCGCTAACCCGTCGAGATACTCTTCGCAAAGAGGGGTAAATACTCTTCGCAACGGGGGGTAGATGCTCTTCGCGATTTTACCATCAAAAACTCCGTTATCCAATGATGACTGTTCTCTGTTCACTGGTGACTGTTTACTGGTGACTGTTTGTTGATTGATTTTTTATATTTGATTAAAACCGTATTTTTACGAAAAAATAGAACATTTAACCCGGAAAGACAATATGCTAAAAACATTACATATCGAAAGGGTTAACACATTATGAGGATTTTATTAATTGACAACTACGATTCGTTTACATTCAATGTATTACATCTCATACAGAAAGTATGCGATGCTTCCGATACCGTAGAGGTCGTATTAAACGATAAGATTGATTTATCACAGACGACAACTTATGATTCCATTGTCATTTCGCCGGGACCGGGAACTCCTGCTGAAGCGGGCAATATTATGGATATCATTGAAAAACTATACACCCGAAAACCTATCCTGGGTATATGCCTGGGTCATCAGGCTATTGCTGAGGCACTGGGAGCAAAGATCTATTGTATGAACCGGCCGCTGCATGGAATACAATCGACCTTAAATGTTTTGGATCATTCAACGATATTTAAAGACACGGGTACTAATTTTTTAGTCGGGCATTATCATTCCTGGCTGGTAGATAAAGATTCTTTCCCGGATTCTCTTAAAATATTGGCTACCGATAACGACGGGAATATTATGGCTTTATCCCATCCTCTTTACAAGGTATATGGTGTTCAGTTTCATCCGGAATCCTTCATGACTGATTATGGCAGTCAAATTGTGAATAACTTCTTAAAGTACAGGTGATGAAAGCGAATGACATTAAAAATAAAATCAATGAACTATCATCGCAGGAGATTCCATTTCTCTTTGCTGTGGATTTCGAATTATCGGAAGGAATCATCATTGAGTATCCGCTCCGACAACAGGAAATATTGTTTCGAACCCCATTGGCTTCCAATCATTGCAAGAAACCCGAATCTAAAAATAAGAACTCCTTCGTATCTTACCCGGAGCCTTTCTCTTCCTATAAGAAAAAGTTTCAAACAGTTATGGACGCCTTAAAAAGAGGAGATTCTTTCCTTACCAATTTAACAATAAAAACTCCTGTTGAAACTTCTTTTTCACTAAAAGAGATATTTGAATCAAGCACAGCTCCTTACTGTCTGTATGTACCCCATGGGTTCGTCTGTTTTTCTCCGGAAAGGTTTGTTCGTATCTCAAAAGGTATGATCTCAACAAATCCTATGAAAGGAACAATAAACGCAGAAATACCGGATGCCAAAAACATTATACTTTCTAATGAAAAAGAAACTGCTGAACACAACACGATTGTTGATCTCTTAAGGAACGACCTCGGTATGATAGCTAAGGACATACATATAAAGAGGTTTCGCTATATCGATAAAATAACTACCGGTCAACGGGATATATTACAGGTAAGTTCCGAAATAACAGGTACCTTAGAAAAAGATTACAGTTCACATTTGGGGGATTTGCTTTTCAGAATTCTTCCGGCAGGCTCTGTTTCCGGAGCTCCCAAAAAATCAACCCTTCAGATAATACAAGAAGCCGAAGGGGAGCCAAGAGGATATTATACCGGAATATTCGGCTATTCTGACGGGAAAGAATTGGATAGCGCTGTAATGATCCGGTTTATAGAAGAAAAAGATGGAAGTAAGTATTTCCGGAGTGGCGGTGGAATTACCGTATCCAGCGAAGCGCACTACGAGTATAAAGAAGCTATTGAAAAAATATATTTACCTTTCTCATGACAACATTCAGCGAAGTTATAAAATTGAAAGACGGTAGATTATACAATTTAAGTTACCATCAGGATAGAGTCAGTAAAACGGTAGCTGATTTTTACAAGAAGAACATAGACCTCTCCATAATAAAAAGTCGGATACCGCCGGAAGCAGTCAAAGGACTTTTCAAATGCAGATTATTGTATAATGATAAAATCGAGAAAGTTGAATTTACTCCATATACTTTCCGGAGTATTGAAAAAGTAGGCGTAATAGTTTGTGACGATATTAACTACTCTTATAAATATGCAGACCGGACAATCATTAACAAGTTACTACAACTATCTGATTGCGATGATATTTTAATAATTAAAAATGGTTTCGTTACGGATGGTTCTGCGTCCAACCTTGTTTTGCAATCTTCCGGGGATTTTTATACGCCTAAAGATTACTTATTACCGGGAACCAAACGAAAATTTCTGCTTGACACAGGTAGGATAATGGAAAAAAGTATTCCTGTTCAAGATATTTCCAAGTTTGATTATATATATTTTATTAACGCTATGATTGATCTGGAAGATGATATTAAAGTAGATGTTTCAACATTGATCTATCTTTAAGATGATTATGCCGTATTAAAATCCATACTTAGTATTTACCGGAAAGGTATATCATAAATAACCCGGCACAGATAATCGCAATCCCGGTTCCTGCCATTATCCATTCTTTACGGGTTTTATGCTCTTTATTTACCAATACTCCACCGAAGACAGAAACAATGACAGCCGCCTGACTCACCGGATAAGCAATCGCAAGACCGAGTTTTGCCTGAGAAAGCAGTAAAGCTATATTACCCACTCCCCAGATAATACCGATGATACTGTTGCGGAAAGAAAGACGAGTAAAAGGTTGCGATTTAAATAAGATAAACCCCATTAAGAAAATGGCTGCGATCTGACCGATGGATTGAGGAAATATACTGCTCCAGCCATCTATGTTGTAATATTTGAGAATTCCTACGTAAGCGGTAAATCCCAGTACTGCAATCAGATTGATAAGGATACCCCTTGTCCATTGCGGCTTATCTCCTCCGGCCTGCTTTTCTTTGTAAGATGTAAAAAATATCCCGGCTATAATGAGAGCTAATGCAATAAACCCGTACATCTTTGCTGTTCCTGAAGCCCAGTCTCCGAGCATGACTCCGAAGAGGGACGTGCCTATGATCTGTCCTCCGTTCAGCATCGGTGTAGCCCGGGATACGCCCAGATACTTAATGCCCATAAATTGTCCGACCGAACCGACTGCCCAAAACATTCCTGATAAGAAACCTATCAGGAAAATATGAGGGGAAAGTTCAGGACGACGGAACAATACGATGATCAGTGAAAATACAAAACCTCCCAGGGCAATTCCCATGGATTGTTCTGTCGGTTTTCCTCCGATCAGGGTTCCGATTACCGGAACAAGGCCAAACGATACTACCGGTATCAGCGCTACCAGCCAGTCTAGTACATCCATACGATCTTATTATCAGGCGTCAGGACCCAGGATAGATAAAGCTCCGTCGACGGTATAAGTACTTCCTGTTACATACGAACTGGCATCCGAAGCCAGAAACAAAGCTACATTTGCAACTTCTTCGGGCTTACCGCCCCTGTGAAACGGAATAATACCTTCCGCTCTTTTCAACCTTTCCGGATCGCTTATTACTTTTTCATTGATAGGCGTAAGGATCATACCGGGGGCAATATTATTTACTGTCATTTCGCGGCTTGCGAGTTCAAGCGCCAAAGTATAAGCAAAATTGCGCATACCGGATTTAGCTGCATTGTAATTCGCATTCCCACTTACATTAATAAACTGATGGATGGAAGTTACATTGATGATACGGCTTCCTTTATAAGTTCCATATTTCTTTTTGATCTGTAAAAACGCCCGGCTACAGAAGAATGGTCCGTACAGGTCGACTTTTATTACTTTGTCCCATTGTTCGGTGGTCATATCTTCGACCGGTGTTTGACTACCGTTTATTCCGGCATTGTTGACTAAAATATCGATATCTCCGAAATCATTTTCCAGAGCTGTAAAAAACTGTTCGATTTCTCCCTCATCCGCAACATTGACTTTGTATGCTTTTGCTTTTCCTCCGTTTTTTTCGATCTCGTCCACGACCGCTTTTGCACGATCTTCACCTGAATTGTACGTAACAACTACTTCTGCTCCTTCTTTTGCAAAAAGAAGAGCGATTGCTTTCCCAATACCGGAACTGGAACCGGTAACGATTGCTTTTTTGCCTTTTAATGTATCCATTGTTTTTTATTCTAAAGTAATTACTATTTTCCCTTTTACCTTCCCATTCTCCATTTCCTCATGAGCCTCCGGAATCTGATCGAATGAGAAAGTTTTATCCACATGTACTTTCATGCTTCCGTCTGTGAGCATTTCTGCTATGCGACGCATATCATCCCCGCTGGAATGCATAAGAATATGTTTGTAGTTTTTAATATGCTGTTCCTGAGCTACTTTATCCGCTTCTTCTTTTTTATCCGACGGTAATAATACGATCCTACCATCGGGTTTAAGAACTTTAAGAGAGCGTACGAAGTTCTCACCGCCTACCGTATCCAGTATAAAATCGATGTCTTTCACCATCTCCTCAAATTTCTGCGTTTTATAATCGATCACTTCATCGGCGCCCAAACTTTTTACGAATTCCGCATCGGCAGAAGAGGCTGTTGTAACAACATAACATCCTTTATATTTGGCAATCTGCACGGCAAAATTACCCACACCTCCGGCTCCTCCATGTATAAGTACACGATCTCCTTTCTGGATATTTCCGGTATCGACCAGAGCTTGCCAGGCAGTCAGCGGAGATTGCGTAGCTGCAGCAGCCTCAGCATATGAAATGTTCGATGGTTTACGGGCCAATTGTCCTGCCGGAGCTTTTGCAAATTCGGCATACGAACTTCCCGGCCCCGGAAAATTGATGGTTCCGAATACTTCATCTCCTTCTTTAAAATCTTTTACGTCACCGGCAATCTTTGTTATTACTCCGGATACATCCCAGCCCAAAATCATCGGGTTCTGCTTGTTCAGATAATCCGTCATACCTTCTCCTTTCCGACTTTTTATATCGATGGGGTCAATACCAATTGCTTTAACTTTAATCAATACTTCCCCATTACCTATCTGAGGTTCCGGAATTTCCTCTACTGCGAAATTCTCCACTCCACCGAAGTCCTTCAATGCCATTGCTTTCATGAGGGTAATTTTATTTTATCAATCGGAGAAACCGTTTGAGAAATATCCCACGGCTTGCCCATGATCCGTTATTTTAGAATTTATAGTATAACGCTGGTGAAATTTCATTTGTTCCAATCCTGAGAGAAATCTTACAGATCCAATTTTTCCTGCGAGGGAACTTTCTCAATCGTAGCGGGATTGTAAGGATCTCCCCAGTTGTATTTAGATTTAACCGGCCAGGCAACCATCTCCCGATCTATTTCCGGCGTAATAAGATACTTTATTATTTCCTCTTTTTCTGTGGTAGCAGAATTTAACCAATCCTCCACTTTATTATCCGGGATTATAAGAGGCATCCGGAACGGGTGAGCCCCTCCGTTGTGTATTTCGCGCAGTTTCGGAGTAGCCGGCACTGTGATCATAACAAACGACTTGTAGGATTCTCCTGTTTCAGGATCTTTCCATTCATCGTATAAACCTGCAATAGAGAAGATTTGTTTATCGCTCCTTTGAATAAAATAGGGTTGCTTGGTTCCGTCAGAATGGTAATGAGTTTCAAAAAAACCGGTGACCGGAATGATGCAACGCTGGTATTGCCACAAATTACGCCACGGCCATGTAGTAAATAAATTCTCAGCTTTTGCATTCTTGTAAAGGTTTTGCTTGTTGTATCTTTCTTTTGCTTCCGGCTTGGCCGATCCCGGAATCAAACCCCACCGCATTACTTCCAGTTGGCTGCTACCACTTACAATTACAGTGATTGGTTCTGCGTAAGCCGGACTTACATACATACCATCTGTTATTCTGTAGTTGTATATATTTTCTTGTCCTTCCTGCCTGCTTTCTTTTTCGGCAAGAATCGCTCTTGCAGCCTCCACGGCCTCCGTCTGCCGTCCGTATTTACGGGCAATTTCTGCTGCTGCCTTGCTTTGAGAGATAAAGAAACACATTTTCTTTTTTTTGTATTATAACAAATCTACTCTTTTTTTAGTTCTACCCGTCTGTTTTGTATAGAACAAAACGTTCATAAGACTGTTTAAGAGGTAGCACATTCAAAGATGAAAAGCAAAAGCAAAAACAAATTCAGTTCAAAACTTGCAGATAGCGCAACCATACAACGTCTGGTATCTGTTACGGACGATATGCTGAAAACACTCATATCGATGAGTTCGGCTCTCCTGGCAGTGGGTGTAATATTCGATTCTTTCGTGAAAGTACCGCTTATGCGGATATTCATTATTCTGATGTTCTTTCTCGGACTGATTATTTCTTTTCTGGGTGTTCTTCCTCTCAATGTTCGTTACGACATTGAGGATGCCGAAGAATTAAAAGATCAGCAGGTAGATATCTTTCTTCGGAAAAGACGTCACTTGTGGTTTTCGGCCGGAGCTATGCTTCTGGGATTTATCCTCGTTATTGTGGATCTTATTATGGATGTATTCAGTAAATCGCCTGTTTAGAAAAAAGTTGCAGGATTCTATTTAATAATATCTTACCGGATAAAATTGGTTGCTACCCGAGGTTCAGCTTCGGGAATCGGTTGTCCTCCGTTTTTTATATTGTTGAGCATCCACGACATATTCTTCCCTAAGGTTCGCATGGTTTGTAAACCTTCAGCATCTTCGCTGGCCTCGCCTGGTATAAGTCCGTGAACCGTATTCCAATACTGCGACGATACTACAGGCATATTCGTAATAGTGAAATATTTATTAAGGCGGTCGAAAGTAGCGCTCCCTCCTCCTCTACGGCATACGGCGACAGAAGCAGCCGGTTTATATCTCAGGAACTGACCACAAGTATAAAAAATCCTATCCAGAACAGCGCATAACGATCCGTTAGGTCCGGCGTAATATACGGGGGAACCGATAATTATGCCATCGGCATTCATCAAGCTCTCACGGATATTATTATAAAGGTCGTCCTGAAAGACACAACGACCCAGTTCAAAACATTTACGACATGCGATACAACCCTGAACCGGCTTTACTCCTATAGAGATCAGTTCTGTTTCAATCCCGTTATCATTTAAGGCTCCTGCAACTTCTGATAATGCTAAATAAGTATTCCCGTTCTTCTTGGGACTTCCATTGATTAATAATACTTTCATAATGTGTTCTTTTTTACAAATATAGGGAGAATCTCGTAAAGATAGGCAAAATTAGGAAGAATAAAGTAAGTGTTTGATAGGTAGGTTCATTCAGCGTTGTTTTGCTATATTCTTCTGATAGGCTAAATGGAAGAATATAGAGCAGTTAAGCAAAAGACTTGCTATCTAAATACTGCCTTTTGGGTTAGTCGGATGCGGCATCTTCCTGTAATATCCCGTTTGCCGTCGTAAGGATAACGGCAACGGCAGTATATTAACACTCTATAATCTGGAAATGATAACAATAGAGACATAGCAATGAATTGATATAAAAGGGTCGATTACACAAGCCACTCCAATCAAATTGCTTACTTTTGCAGATGAAACAATTAAATTTCTCAAAAGCAAGAAAAATGAGTAAAGCGTTGGTAGTAATTGATATTCAGAATGATATAACGAAGAATTATAAGGATATAATTGATAATATAAACAAAGCCATAGACTGGGCGACCAGTAATGGCATTCACGTCGTTTATATAAGGCATGAAAATTTGTCAGCCGGTATAAGGACTTTTAAACCCGATACGCGCGGGGCGGAATTAGTTCCCGATATAAAAATTGTATCAGACAATATTTTTACAAAATCCAAAGGGAACGCATTGACAAGTGAGGCGTTTGCGGATTTTATCAGCAAGAATGAAATTGATGAGTTCTACATAACCGGAGCAGATGCTGTTGCCTGTGTCAAATCAACCGTTTTCAATTTAACCAAGGCGAAGTATAAAGTTAATGTCTTATCAGATTGCATTACGAGTTACGATAAAAGGAAAATCGACGAAATGCTGCAATATTATGAAAGTAAAGGCAGCAAATTGATTCGCTTGAACGACCTGTCATAACAAAAGAATTAAAAACATGAAGCTAAAAATCGAGAAAATAGAAAGCGATTACCCTTACGACCTGCTTCTGATTGCGGATGAAACCGTCGAAGGAATCAATACATATCTGTTCGATTCGCAGGTTTATATCGCTTTGATAGAGGAGAATCCGGTCGGAGTATTTTGTCTGCTGCCGATAGATGACGAAGTTGTTGAGTTGATGAACATCGCTGTTGCAGAGGATATGCAAAATAAAGGAATCGGGAGTCATATGCTTAGCGAAGCGGAAAGAATCGCCAGAGAACAAAGCTATCAAAGGATAATCCTGGGCACGGCAGATTGTGGGGTAAATCAGATTCGGTTTTACGAAAAGAACAGTTATTCCCAATATGATGTCAAAAAGAACTACTTTTTAGAGAAATATCCGGATGAATCTATCTTTGAAGACGGAATCCAACTCAAAGATATGGTGATGCTGGAAAAAAGACTGGAATCATAGAGTTAAGATGTGGCTGCTAATAGTATAATAACAAATAAACAATTATACGGCAATGAGAATCAATGACCTGTCCATCGCATTCCACACCAACCTGATAAAAGAGTGTGCCATAAAGATGCGATAAAAGAATAAGTATGATAATCTATGCCGAGACTCCTCCTATATTTTACAAATATATATAATATTTCAAAACTACGAACTTTCTTCCGTGCATCACTTTCACATTCTGCGATTCCGACAGCAGCTATAAACCATCGTTATATTTAGAATGTTATTAATTAAAGTGATGATGCTTATCTCATATAACATTAAATACAGTGGTTTCATCTGTAGTTATAAAATGGTGGGATAAGCCAATAATAAATTATTTTTCAAACAGAAAAAGATGTACGGATCGATTGTAATAAAATTAATTATCGGGATGCTGGGAGTACTGTTATTCTTAAGAATGACAGGTAAAACACAAATGGCCAATCTGACTCCACTGGATACTGTAAATACCATCGTATTAGGAGCACTTGTAGGAAGTATTATCTATATGCCCGAAGCTCATGTTTGGATATTAGCTTTTTCCATGCTGGTATGGTTTATACTCAATCTCCTTATCCGGTTATTACTGAGATTAGATTTTTTCAGTAAACTTATACATGGGGAATCTGAATTTATTATCAGAGATGATAAAATAAATATGGAGATTATGAAAAAAAACAACCTCAGCATGGATCAGTTCCGTGCTAAATTGAGGGAAAGCGATATTTTTTCTCTGCACGAAGTGGAAGAGGTAGTTTTTGAAACGGATGGAGAGTTTACTATTATTAAAAAGAAAAACGGTTCGGAATCCTACTTGTTAATAAATGACGGAAAGATAGTAGAAGAAGAACTTGAAGAAACCGGCCATGACAAAGAGTGGCTTGTAAAGAATCTAAAAGAATTGGGCTACGATAAAATAGAAGAAATATTTTGTGCTGAATATACAACCAAAAGAGGATTTTATATTGTAGATATGGAAGGAAATATAATGAAAAAAAATAAAAAAGGAGAAGTTCATAAGATAGATGAAGTGGATCTGGATAAAGACGATGATATAAAAACCAATGAATAAATATGCCCAGACAATTAAGATTCAAAATAAATAAAAAAGAATTTTCAGTTTCTCCGGTCAAGGTAGACCGGAGAAAACTCTATGGATGGACCGAACTTAGGGCAGTAGATGATAATGGAGATCCCTGTCAACTGCTCACAACCGACGAATCCGGAAAATACATCATCCCATTGGGAGGAACCGGTATAGGGATACTGTCCGAATCCGGTACATGGGTGGAACGGTCCGAACTTAAAACGGTAGATGCCGACGGTAAATCCGCACCTCTTTTTGAATCCAGTTTTAATACGGTCAATATACTCAAAAAGAAAATTACGCCGGAAGAGTTTCTCGACTACAGTATCAAAGATTTCTATGAATTAACGGAAGTACCTCCTGGAATCATGAAAGAAATAGGAAATGCTATTTTTAGCTTTCCTTACAGTTACAACGATAGCTACGATCCTTCTCCCGCGTTTATAATGGTGGCCAATAATACTTTATTCCTTTTGATTGGAGTAAAAAACGTATTTGAATATTTATGTTTCGGCGACTGTGAAATTCTGGATGAAAGCCCTGGCGACCAACTGATGGATAAGGGTGACGAGGATATCGATTTTTCAATGTTTTAAAAGTCTTAAAAGATGGCAATGCGAGCAATACATATAACCAATGGGAAAAGACGGGATGCGGAAGTAGCTTTCGATGCACAAACTCTCACCCGTAATATCCGTACAGTGCTTAAAAACGGAAAAGAAAAGCAAAATGTGAGAATCCTGAAATCAACGGTGAATATGGATGACGAAGCCTTATTAAAGGAATTCGGATCCTGGGATAAAGTAGCACAAGCTCTTCTGGATAGCGATCCCGAGATAGATATGGAAATAACAGGTAAAAAACTCAACCAGACACACCGGCTGTGGGTGGATAAAAACAATCAGATCGTATATCGTGTAAACCTTTTCCGTACTCTGTTCAATCCGGATGGGAGCGAACAGGACCATCTGGATATAAACAAATTACCCAGCAATGTCAACAAAGAATTCCCTCTCCAATGGACAGGGCGTATGTTTTCCCGACAAGAAGCGATCCGTCAATTCGTTTTTACACGGAGTTACCAGCTACGCCACATCAATGGCGCAACCTTTGACTTTTTGTATGCTATGGCCGAAGAATTACACCAGAAAGATTCACTGGTTATGGTAGGCGGAGGAGAAAAAGGAAAAGACCCGGTATTACTATCGCGGGGCGGACAACCTTACCGGGCTTTTCTCGAAGGATGGATACGAGAAGATCGGTATATGTTACTACTTCACCTTACTGATATTGAACTTAAAACACCGGAGCTATGAAAGTATTTGACGCCAAACTAAAAAAACATAACGGATATTTTGAAGGGCAATCCGATGCCATAGATAAACCTTCCGCAGCCAAAGCTGCTAAGTACAAAAAAGAATTTCTAAAAAGATTCATTCCGATAAGTCCGGAACAGATCGATAAACGCCTGGGAGATACCCAATATTGGGTAACCCGCAAATACGACGGTGAATTTGCCAACCTGTTTTATGAAAAAGATCAGGCAGTGATAGTAAACCGGTCAGGACGTGTCCGGAAAGGCATTCCCTGTATAGAAGAAGCAATAAAAATTCTAAAAAAGAATGGGATACAACAAGCCGTTATACCGGCAGAGATATATGTTTACGACGAGAAAAAGAAAACAAGGGTAAGCGACCTGGTAAATGCGTTAACCGATGAAAAAAAATAGGATCCTTGAGGTTGGCTTGTTACGATATCCTTGAATTGAACGGACAACAATACAAACCGGAGAATTACGAAGTAACCCTTAAAAAACTGGATAAAATATTAAAAGGGGGTAAACTTATTCACGCAGTCGATTGGACTGTGGCAAAATCCAATGAAGAAGTAAAAGAAATTTTTTCCCAATGGGTTCAGGATGAAGGTTCCGAAGGCTTAGTTGTTCGCAGCGAGATGCCTTTCGTCTGGAAAATCAAGCCCCGGCATAATGTAGATGCGGTAGTGATCGGTTTTACAGAGGGCACCGGAGATGCCAAAGGGCACGTACGAAGCATGCTGCTTGCCCTTATGCCCGAAGAAGGTAAATATCAGATTGTGACCCGTGTGGGAGGAGGTATTACCGAACAATTGAAACGGGAACTATTCGATTATTTCTCACCTCGTGTCATACCATCCGAATTCATTGACACGGATTCCAATCATGTAGCTTTCCAAATGGTTGAACCCGATAAAGTAATCGAATTCTCCGTAAATGATGTTCGTTGGGAAACTCCCGACGGCCTTATTCAGAACCAGGTACTGGAAATTGTGGAAGGAAAATACCGCTTATCAGAAAAAATAAACGGGATCAGCTTTGTAGCTCCTATCATCGAAAGATTTCGCGATGATAAAAAAGCCGACGCAGAAGATGTGAGATTATCACAGGTAGAAAATTTCTCTTCTTTTGAACCGGAAGAGCTGGAAAAATTACCGGCTCCTGAACTTCGTCCGAGTGAAATGCTGTTCAGGAAGATTTACCGTAAAACCATCGGTGAAAAAGTTATGGTTCTTAAATTCACCGGCTGGAAAACCAACAAAGAAAAGACAGGCGAATGGCCTAAATACGTACTTCACGTAACAAACTTCAGCAGCGATCGAAAAGAACATCTTCAGAGGGATGTCAATATTACAGACGACCGCAAACAACTGGATCTGTTGTTAAAGTCTTCTTTAGAAAGTTACATTAAAGCCGGCTGGAAAAAAGTAGAATAATCTTTATTCAGACATACACTCTTTCTTATTTTTCATAAGAAGGTATATCGATGGCCTCCCATTTCTGATGGACTGCATAAGGATCATCCTTTTTTATCAACAGCCAATTTTTCTTTTTACCATCCATATTTGTCCGGATCAAAGTAAACAATCCCTTCAATTTTCCTCCATGCAACTTAAATTCCAGTATACCTTCTTCAATAGCGGTAGATACATCTTTATATTTCTCAATATATGTATAAGTACCGTTATCCCATATCTCAACAGTTCCTGCACCGTAGTTACCTTCGGGAATAAGACCTTCAAATTCAGCATAATCCAGAGGATGATCTTCTACCTGTACGGCCAGCCTCTTCTCTTTAGGATTCATAGAGGGTCCTTTCGGAACGGCCCAACTCTTTAAAACGCCATCGGCTTCCAGCCGAAAATCAAAATGCAAATGACTGGCATCGTGTTTCTGGACTACAAATATAGGTTCGCGTTCCGACGCTTGCCTGCTTTCTGCCGTAGGCTCGGGAGTTTCATCGAATTTTCTCTTTTCCTGATATTCTTTAAGACTCATAATATTTGTAAATGATATAATATATAACAATGCTAAAATATCGAAAGTTTACGAATCCACACGTATGCATGGAATGCGGATATAGAAGATGTTTTCCAAAACTTTTACTACCTTTATATTTATAAGAGTTTTTAGAATAAAAAAAGCACTATGATTCCTCAACTGTATTTAATTGATAAAGTAAAACAGGCATCTTTAAATGATGACAATGTTTCTGCAGTACTTATGTATGGCTCCTTCATTAAAGGAGAAGGAGACCGTTTCTCGGATGTGGAATTTTATGTCTTTACGAAAGATAAAATAGATAAATGGGAATGGATCAACCAGGTTGAAAAGATAGATCTGTTGTTCGTAAACGAACATGGAACGGACGTGGCCATTTTTCACAACCTTATTCGGGGAGAGTTTCATTTTCATTCTTTATCAGAAATAGGAATGATCCATTCCTGGCAGGGATATATGTCTTTCAGATATAAAGACAAAATGATTATCTCAGACAAAGAAGGAGAACTGAAAAAAATATTGGATTCTATTGAATTAGTCGAACCGGATTATCATCAACCGGAATATGCTGAAACGGCTGTGCAAATGCTCATTAATTATCTGATCTTCTCTAAAAACGTACTGTTGCGAGGAGAACTGGCTCACGCACATCAACTCTTCTTTTTTATTCAAAGAGCACTGCTCTGGCTTATCCGGTTGCATACAGGTTGTACGCAACATTATGAAAGCCCGACAAAAAAACTGGAAGAAGATATTCCCGAACAATGGTACAACAAATTTAAAACATGTATCCCCGGAATCTCCCGGGATGAACTCGTGCGATGCCATACGAATTCGGTATTATTAGCCAGAGAATTATGCTCGGCAATGCATACGGAAGAAAAATATCAAAGAATACTGGAACGAATCGACGAAATAATTTGACAAACTTAGAATGAAAATTAAAGATCAAAAACCCGTCTTATTTGAAAAGACGGAATGTAACATATGGACAGATCCTTACATTCAACAGCAAATGCTGAAAGAACATTTAAATTCTTCTTCTGACGGAGCTAGCAGAAGAAAAGAGTCCATACAAAAAATTACGGATTTTGTAGTAAGCAATTCCCAGCCCGGAACGCAGCTGCTGGACTTGGGTTGCGGCCCCGGACTCTATACCTCTCTCTTTAAAGAGAAAGGGTACGAGGTCACCGGAATGGATTTTAACAAAGCATCCATTGAATACGCTATTCAAAAAAGGGAAGATATAAACTATTTGCTGACTATATAAAAGAATACCCTAAGGCTAGTTTTGATACGGTTATTATGATCTATTGCGATATGGGAACCCATTCCGATAACGACAGAGATAAGCTTCTAAAAAATATTTATCAGTCATTAAATAAGGACGGAAAACTTATCTTTGATGTATTTACCGAAGAATTAACCAAAGATAAGCAAGAATCGAAAAGCTGGGAGTATGCTCCTACCGGGGGATTCTGGAGTCAAAAGGAATATCTGTTATTAAATCAGACATTTCACTATCCGAACAATAAGGCTTTCGCCTATCAATACAATCTGCTGAGTGAAAAAGCAAACAAACACTTTCTGGTTTGGGACCGTTATTATTCGGAAACAGAAATAACAGAAGTTCTTGAAAGCATAGGGTTCAGTAAAATTACCATTCACAAAAACATTTTGTCCGGAAATAACTTTACATCCGGAAGCGAAATGTTTGTAGTAGCGGAAAAATAGATTCTTAATTCATTTACTTTCTTTTCCGGAACTCCCTTTTCCATAAAATCAGAGAGATAAAAGCCGTCATTAATTCTGCCACAGGAATAGTCATCCAGATTCCATTGATGCCGAATATCTGTGGCAGTAAACTTAATCCGGCAATAATAAATATAAGTCCTCTGGAAGCTGCAACGATCAGTGAAAGCTTGGCATTATCGATAGAAGTAAAGAAGCTCGCTGTATAAATATTAAATCCATTCAATAAAAAAGCCAGTCCCATTATTTTAGATCCGTTCACAGCAAGAGAAATGACTTCTCCTCCTGTTTCATTATCCAGAAAAAGAGAAATGATCGGCTCACCGAAAAACCATAGAAGAAGGAAGAAGAAGATCCCGAACAAAAAGTTCGTCCTTAGTACAATTTTTACAATACCTTTTATCCTCTCCCAAAGTTTAGCTCCGTAATTATAACTCACGATCGGAATCGTACCATCGGAAATACCCAGGAAAATACTCGTTCCGATAAAAATAATATAGTTAATCACGGAAAACGCTGCAACTCCTGCTCTTCCGACATATTCCATCAATGTTAAGTTAAATAAAAGCATGGTAACGCCCATAGCAATTTCAGATACGCCTTCCGAAGATCCATTGTAAAAGATACGAACCAACTGTTTCCATTCGAATTTACCTTTCTGCTTACTCAATTCCGTATTATTCCTGATTTGCCGGTAAACAACAATTCCTGAAACCGTTGCGCCGACCAAAGAACACAGTCCGGTTGCAAGCCCGACACCAAACGTTCCCCAATTGAAATAAGTGACAAAGAAAATACTTAATACTACGTTCAGAAGGATAGACGAAACCAGTACAATCATAGCGAACCGCGGATGTCCTAACGTTTTCAGCATATAATCAAAAAAATAAAAGCAGGCTGTTGCGACTGCAAAAGGCATTACTCCTTTTATATAAGCCAATGAATAATCCACGAGAGGCCCTTCCGCTCCCAAGAGGCGGACAACCTGAAGAGGGAAAATATTTATAAAAACACTAAAAACAACAGCAAATACAACGATCGAATACAACCCGGTTTTGAATGCATTCTTTGTCTTTTTATAGTCACGTTGCCCCGTACCTATACTCATCTGCGCCTGGGTACCTATCCCTAAAATAAGAGCCATAGCGGTTAAAAGAGTATAAGAGGGTATCACTATGCTTATACTGGCTAAAGCATCCGCTCCTAAATAATTTCCTACAATGATACCGTCTACAATGGTTTGCAGACTCACAAATACCAATCCGACAGCACCCGGAAGCGCATATCGCATCACCAAAGGGCCCAGTTTTCCGGTTGCAATTCTCTCTTCTGTGGAAGTATAATATTTCTTTTCCATAAACAAGCTTGAACATTCGTTCAATATAGAGACAAAAAAATTTTGATCCGTTTCTTATATTTTCAGTAATTCGTAGTATTCATTCAAGATTTCACGGGTTCTCTTGATATGATCCCGGGCCGTACCCTTCTCCACCATCTGAAGCCATACCCCATCCAAAAGGCAGACAAAATGATGAGCGATTCTTTCCGGAGCCAAAAGGTTCCGTATTTCCTTTCGCTCCAGAGACCGTGTTGCTGCACTTGTCCAGCTTTCCATTTCTCTTCTTCTCACCTCGGAATAAATCTTTGATATACTTTCTTCTTTTCCTATCAATTGATAAATCAGGAAATCATAATCTGCCATAGTTATTTCTCCGGCTCCGGAACTGTTTTCTCTTTTCCGGTAAAGATCCTGATAACTTTTTAAGATGTAATTTATCATTTGCTGAAGTCCGTAATCCGCTGTTTTTTTAGGATCTATATTAAAATGCTCCCGGATAAACGATTCACCTGCCTCACGAAACAGTCCTTCTTTATTGCCATAATAATGATAAAGCAATCCGCGCGACATTCCTGTTTCCTGCTGAATATCGCTGATAGATACCCCATCGTATCCTTTACGTAAAAGAAGAAGAATTGTTTTCTCTAATATAATATCTTTGCTATCGGACGATCTCATTAGCAACATTGAACATTCGTTCAACAAAGATACGTATTATTTTTAAGGATGCAACAAATAAAAAGAATCATCCGATATAAAGTCCTTCTTTAAGCAAACGGGTCCACTCGGGATGTTTCTTAATATAACTAGCTACAAATCCACACAAAGGTACCAGCTTGTACCCCTCATGATCGATATCTTCCAATACATCTTTAACAAGTTCAGTACCTATCCCCTGCCCTCTCAACTCTTCCGGAATCCGGGTATGAGTCAGATAAATATCATTCCCTTTGATTTGGTATTCAATCTGAGGACGGTATTCTCCCATCACATACTCATATTTCTGACCGGATGTATCGTTTACCAATTGATTCTTTTCCATAATTCTAT
>JAJBTS010000040.1 GCA_020860885.1 Bacteroidales bacterium | reverse complement strand
CCGGTTGGAGTGTAATGAATTAAAAAAATAAAACAATAGATCAGAATATCTTATAAATAAGCGAGTTACAAATTAAACTGCATTCTTGTTAAAATTTTCCCCAGAATATAGTAACTTTGCAGTTTGATTCCTCAAAAATATTAAATATGAACGCACTAGATTTAAGCGAACAGGAAATATTTCGTCGTCAAAGTTTAGATGAACTTCGTAATAAAGGGATAAATCCTTATCCGGCAGAAGAATTTCACGTCAATGCATATTCCACAGATATAAAAGAAGAATTTCAGGATGATGCTCCCCGCAGGGAAGTTTCCATTGCCGGACGTATCATGAGCCGGAGAATTATGGGAAAAGCTTCTTTTGTTGAGCTGCAAGACTCTGCCGGCCGGATACAACTGTATATCAGCCGCGATGATCTGTGTCCGGATGAAGATAAAGACTTATACAATACAGTATTCAAAAAACTGTTGGATATTGGTGATTTTATAGGTGTTACGGGATATGTTTTCCGTACCAAAATGGGAGAAGTTTCCGTGCATGTGGAAACGTTGAAAGTTCTTTCAAAATCCCTGCGTCCTCTTCCCATCGTAAAATACAAAGACGGTGTGGCGTACGATGCGTTCGAAGATCCTGAAATGCGTTATCGCCAAAGATATGTAGATCTTATTGTAAACGATGGAATAAAAGATATCTTCCTAAAGAGAACAAAAATATTTAATTCTATGCGTAACTTCTTCAACGAAAGAGGTTATATAGAATTAGATACCCCTGTACTCCAAAGTATACCAGGCGGCGCTGCCGCACGGCCTTTCATTACTCATCATAATGCATTGGATATTCCTTTGTATTTGCGTATAGCCAATGAACTTTATCTGAAAAGGCTCATTGTTGCCGGATTTGAAGGAGTATACGAATTCTCCAGGAATTTCCGGAACGAAGGAATGGACAGGACCCACAACCCGGAGTTCACTGTACTGGAGATTTATGTTTCTTATAAAGATTACTACTGGATGATGAAATTTACGGAAGAAATGCTGGAAAAGATTTGTCTGGATGTATTAGGAACAACAGAAGTGCAGGTTGGCAATAACCTGATCAGTTTCAAAGCTCCCTTCCGGAGAGTTACAATGATTGATGCCATTAAAGAAAACACAGGCATCGATATTACAGGCATGGATGAAGATCAGTTAAGAGATGTTTGCAGGAAATTGCATATCGAGCAAGATGCCTCTATGGGAAAAGGTAAATTAATAGATGAGATATTCGGAGAAACCAGTGAAGGGAAATACATTCAACCTACCTTTATTACGGATTATCCGAAAGAAATGTCTCCGCTTTGCAAGATACACCGTTGCAATCCGGAGCTTACCGAACGTTTCGAACTGATGGTTAATGGTAAAGAATTGGCAAACGCTTATTCAGAACTGAATGACCCGATCGATCAACGGGAAAGGTTTGAAGATCAACTCAGGCTTTCTGAAAAAGGAGATGATGAAGCAATGTTTATTGATCAGGACTTTTTACGGGCGCTGGAGTATGGTATGCCTCCCACTTCCGGTATGGGAATAGGAATGGATCGTTTGGCGATGTTATTAACCGGACAAACCTCTATTCAGGAAGTATTATTATTTCCCCAGATGCGTCCGGAGGTTCAGGTACGTCCTGACAATGTAAACTAAAAAGAATTTCTACATGAATATCCCTGGTAAAGTCGGTATAATGGGCGGTGGCAGCTGGGCCACAGCCATCGCTAAAATTATTTCCATGACGCAGCCTGATTTCAATTGGTATATGCGTCGTCCGGAACAAATTGAAGAGTTCAAAAAATTTGGCCACAATCCTTCCTACCTGACAGGAGTTAAATTTAACATCGATAATGTCCGCTTTTTCGACAATATCAATGAAGTGGTAGAAAACTGCGATACGCTGATCCTGGCTATCCCCTCTCCTTTTCTAAAGCAGCATTTGCATAAACTTAAAACATCATTGAAAGATAAAAACATTATTTCTGCAATCAAAGGAATAGTGCCCGACGAGAATATGCTGGTATCGGCATATTTTAATAAATTCTATGATGTAGACGAAGATAATATCACCACATTAGGAGGTCCCTGCCATGCGGAAGAAGTTGCATTGGAAAGATTGTCCTATCTTACTATAGCATGCACAAACGAACAGAGGGCGCAAACATTGGCAAAAATGTTTAACACCCACTTTGTAAAGACATCTACAAGCAGCGATGTTATCGGAATAGAATATGCATCCGTACTAAAAAATGTATATGCAATCGTTTCCGGAATTTGTCACGGTTTGAAATATGGAGATAATTTCCAGGCTATATTTATATCCAACGCTATCATGGAAATGGACCATTTCATTAAAGCGGTAAGTCCTACAGAAAGAAATATCTGCGGATCTGCTTATCTGGGCGACTTATTGGTGACGGCTTATTCCCGTTTCAGCCGGAACCGTATTTTCGGAACCATGATAGGAAAAGGCTATTCCGTAAAAACAGCGCAATTAGAAATGGAAATGATCGCCGAAGGTTATTTCGGAACAAAATGTATCAAAGAAATCAATAATGAATTTAAAGTAGATATGCCTATTCTGGATACTGTATATTCCATACTGTACGAAAGGAAATCGGCAGTTCCGGCCATCCGTAAACTTACGGAGTCATTCAAATAAACATACACCTTAATTAATATTTATAACTTATGAAAAAAGTCGCGATAGTCCTTTTTACCGCAATTATCGTCTGTTTCAGTGTGCACTCTCAGGAAAGTTTCAGTCTGGCTTTTGGTAAAATATCAGAGGCCGAAGCCACCATGACTTCCTACGAAGCTGATCCGGAGGCCAACGCCCTGATCTTATATGAGGTAGGGAAAACCTCTTTCGTTCAAAATGATGAGAGAACTTCTTCTTTTAATGCTCATATGTACAAAAGAAGCCGGATTAAAATATTTAACGAGGAAGGATTGGAATACGGAAATATCTCCATTCCTTATTATACTTCGGGAAATCAAACAGAAAAGATTCAGGACCTGAAAGCTATCACTTACAATTACGAAAATGGCAATCTTGTAGAAACAGCATTGAATCTCAATCAGATCTCAGAAGAAATGTTAACCTATCATTGGAAAGAAAAGAAATTTACCATGCCGAATATCAAGCCGGGATCTATAATTGAACTTGAATATACCATTGTTTCTCCTTTCATTATTTATATTAGGGATTGGAAATTTCAACATTATATACCGGTATTGTATAGTGGCTTTGAAATACGGCTAGTTCCGTTTTTTGAATATGCCTATATAGTAAGAGGAAAAAATGAGTTTGACGAATTTACCTCAACAGTCTTAACAGAAGAACAAACTTTCGGAAATTTAACCTATAAAGAGGTTAAGTATTATATGGGAATGCAGCATATTCCTGCGTTCAAGGATGAAAAGTTTATTACATCTCCTTTTGATTATATGACACGATTAACTCTACAATTGTCAAAAGTGAACTATCCGAATGCCAGAGGGAAAGAGATGATGACCACCTGGCCGGAGATGTGTAATATGTTTTTAAAAGAAGAATACTTCGGCAAATATATTAATTCTGCAGAGAAAGCAGCAAAAAATATTCTACCGGAATTAAATCTGGATAATAAATCGCCGGAAGAAAAGATCCGGATAATTACGGAATACGTTAAACAAACCTATACATGAAACGGAAGTTCAGACAAATATACCGGACGGAAAATTGAAGATTTCCTGAAAGAAAAGTCGGGAAAGTCTGCTGAAATAAATCTATTCCTCATAGGACTTCTTAAAAAAGCAGGAGTGAACATTAAGCCTATTGTTTTGAGAACAAGAAATAACGGTAGTATTGCTTAAAAACACCCTTTCTTTAACTTCATCAATTATGTAATAGCATACGTAAATATGGATGGAAAATAATATTTTCTGGATGCAACAGAACCGTTACTCCCTTTTAATGAGTTACCGGAAAGATGTATCAACGTAGAAGGATTAATCGTTGAAAAAAATTCAGATCAATGGATCAATATTAAAGATGACAATTTATACATAACTGAAAAAGATTTAGTTCTCTCTTTTACAGATTCCGCCCTCAAAACAAAAGTAACTTACAAAACTTCAGGAAACGATGCATATAGATTCCGGAAAATTAATAAACAAGATAATAATGCTATTAAGGATTTGTTTAGCGGCGAAGGACGATTGCCTGTTACCAATGTAACTCTACAGAACGAAGATAAACCGGAATTACCATTTATTTTCTCCTTTGATGACAATTATCCTTATTCTCCGGAAGATAAACTGTTTATACCTCCGTTCTTAAGTCATTCCCGTCAAATGAATCTTTTCACACAAGAGTCGAGAGAATTACCTGTCGACCTGGTCTATCAGACAGGAGAAGCATTTACAAGTGAAATAATCATTCCTGAAAATTATTCTGTCGAATATATTCCGGAAGATACAGAACATACAGGAAATGTAATCGTTTATACTTATAAAACGATCCGGGAAGAAGATAAAATAAAGATAATTGAGAAATATCAATTTAATAAAAGTATTTTTGAACACGAAGAATACAAGGAACTAAAAGAGACATATGCCGAAATGATTAAATTATTTAACGATCCGGTAATCTTCAAAAGAAATCAATAATTCGAATAAATATGAA
>JAJBTS010000035.1 GCA_020860885.1 Bacteroidales bacterium | reverse complement strand
CTTATAGAGTAGAGAGAACAATCCAGATTATAATCTTCCGTAGGTTCAAATTCCATATCTACTTTCAAAGTAAGAGGGAAAGTACCGGATCCTATGTCAGGGACTTCAACACCCACATGTTGAGTTGCACCCGATACTCCATCCGGTGCATTTACTTTGCTGAATTCCAATTCGGTTCCGGTTTCCGTGATATATAGTTTCCCTTTGGCGTCTATGCCTGCCGGATAATCTACATAGATGTAAAAAGGGGAAGAGTTTGCAGTCCAGTAATATTTTGTTTCCATTTTTATCGAACCGTCATTTGCCGGATCATAAGCAATTTTAATCGGATTGTCATAGTTGTTCTCTCCATCCGTTTCATTGATAATCACACTTTGAAAGTTTATTACCGGATCATTGTCGGTTATGTATGTGACAGGTAGTCTATTCGTATAGATCCTTTTGTGGATATCCGTTCCGCAGTATTTTTTGGCAAGCATATCAATTGTAATATTTTTTCCATTAAAACCGCAACTAGGCGTTATTTGAAACTGTACGGTAATTTTAGATTGAGGTTTACCGTATTCTTCCAAAATAAAATCGTCCGGGAAAGTAATAAGCACATAATCCGGGTTTTCGGTATTTACGGTCATACCGCTAAGAGTATTCCAACTGTCTTCATCGCCAATTTTTACTTTTACGGAATTATCATCAAACTTTAATCCTGGTAATAAATAGATTTTAAGTCCTAAATCAATAATCTTGAAATCCTGTCCGTTAGAATAAGATGCATGTATTGTAAAAGGCTCGCAAAGTGGGTATATTTTTCCTTCTGTATATTCGGGATCCTTTGCTTCTACTGATAGTTGCGTTTCATTAACTCTGAGAGATAAGGTTAGTTTGCTCTTATTTTGGGAATTGATCAGGTAAGAGGTGTTGAAGAGGCTTTCGAAACCCGTCCATGGATCTTTAGGATATAAGGGTGTGCCGAGAAGAATACCGTTTTCATCGTAGTAGCCGTCTTTGCTGTTATTCATTCCGAAAACAAGCTCCAGAGGATAAGTTCCTTCATCGCATGCATTTTGTCGGGCTTTAATGACATAATTCTTATTACTTTTACTCACTTCCAGAGTTCCTAATTTTATCCAGAATTTCCCGGTATTTTCTTCTGCTTCTTTAAAACTGCCTATTTCTATTTGCCCGTCCGGAGTATTTTCGTAAAGAACAATTTCTTGCAATAAGCCCGGATCACATTTCAAAGACAGCCAGCTATTAGGGAGATACTTTCCTTTTCCATCCAGTAGTTTGCTGTCGTTGGTTAAATTGAATTCCCATTCTGCATCTCCTACGCCCGGAGTACTGGATCCTGAAATTGGAGTAAGAAGGTATTCATTATAAGTAAACGCAACTATAAAGTCGGCAGAATTTAATTCGTAATTAGCTACTTGCGGATTCTCAGAGCTGGGATAATCCAATGCATTGATCTTTATAGAGGCTTTTTGTGCATTCGCTTTTCCATCGGATAAGAGAAGATCTTCCGGTAAAGCTCCGATGAAATGATATTTGGCTAAGATATACAATCCGGCTCCGTAACCATCCCACACTTCCGATTCGATAGTTGGCGTACCGGGATCGTTGTGTATGGTTACGATCGTTTTCCCGTTCAAATATGCAATGTCATAGATATCCGGATCAAGTATTTTAGGATTGCCGGATGAAATTCCTACATTCACATTATCAATATTGCTTCCGGAAGCATATATTGAAAGTTCATCGATAATAAAAATTCCGTTGAGTTCCACAGAAAGAGTGGTAAAAGTACTGTTGGGTACAAACTCATTGGTAAATTCTTCTGAGTTGCCCGGACTTCCATTTTGTAGTTGCCAGCGGACAATTCCTCCTGTCCCTTCTCCGTTTAATTCAAAAAAGCCTGAATTCGCAGATACAATGGATCCTAATTTATAGTCGAATAGTTTAAAACTTTCGGCAAGAGGTCCACAGCTGTTAATAAACGGATCATTTTCTGAATCCGGATTGGGGATTTCCGTATAGGTTTCCATCTGTAATTCATTGATCGGTGTGGGTACTCGTGGAATAGATTCAGTGGTCTGACTTAAAAATACAACCATCAGCTGATCCTCTGTATTTAAGGATATACCATTTGGAGCATTGATATACGGAGTGAGATCTGCGATTATTTCGTGTTTCGTTTTTCTGTAGATAAGTCTCAAATCATTTTCAGGAATGAAAATAGAATCTGCAAAAGTATTTTGTCCGGCCGCTTTGTAGAGTAATACAACTGCTTTGTCTTTATCCGGAAATGAGAAGTAAGAATTTTGCTGATTGGACTGATAAGAAAGTTTTACAAGAAAACGTTCTTCCTCTCCAAGCATCACATCCTGATGTACTTTAATCTCTCCTATATGAGATACATTGTGATAAGGTCCTGCCGTTTTCACATTCACCCCGTCATTTTTTGTAGCTCTTGTTTGCATGGTTTTATCCGTATAACCGAAAGTTGTGCGCTCACTATGAAAAGAAACCAATTCAATACGATCGCAGGAAAATACTTTGTTATAATCCAATGGGATTGTAAAATAGGCATATTCGACAGGAAGTTCATCTTTGAAATTAAAGAAAAAAGAGAATTTCATATCTTTATCAGTACGAGGATTGTTTTTGTTATCGGTATTGTCGTCTTTTATTCCTATGTATATCCAGGTATTTCTATTGCTGAAAAACACCGTATTCCTGAATTCTACGATTTGTTTTCCATCATCGTTTGTGGTAACCTTAACTCCTCCTACCTGAACCAGAGAGGAAGTTTCGTTTTGATTGCTCCGTATTTTAACGCCAAAGGAGGGGTCATATGAAAAACCTTCCGGTAAAGTTGCTTTAACCGTATGGACATAGGTATCGTTGATATTTGCATAAGAGGTTAGGAATTGAGCCCGTGAGAGTCCTCCACTGATAGGAGGAACTTGTATTTTTACTGCCGCTTCGTCGTTTGGACGAATATCCCTAATGTCGGTTAACTCTTGATTAACCATTGAAATAGATGGTGGTCCGACGTTTACTACAGCTTCTCCATTATTTGTGCCCACAGCTCTTATTTGCTTATCAGGACGTAATAATAAAGCCGGATAATTTTCAGCGGTAAGTGCATTGTCACCGCTTGTAGTCGAAGAAAATCCGAAAGGTTGATAAGCCCCGCAATTATCCAGGTAGTAAAGGTTCATATAAGATCTCCAGAAAGATAAAAAGTTATTCCGATAGATATTTCCCAGAGGATCAAATACAAAGTTCTGATAATATATATTGTATTCAATTGCAAAATAAAACCATTCGCCTGAAGGCAGATCATTAAAAAGGCCATCGTTATCCAGGCTAACCAAAGGAATTGATGTATTTGTTTCTTCGTTGGTTACTTGTTCTTGTGTCAGTAAATCGAATCGGATAATATCCTGATAAGGTACATATCGGGAGTTATAAGTTAAACCATACGCTGTTTTATCACCGGGTATTCCATTCCTGTCAACTTTTATATCCCGATTTTCAGGAAGTAAACGATTTCCTTGTTTATCGCAAAAGTAGGCTGTTTCCACTACAAATTGTCCTGAATATTCATTCAAATAGGCAACTCCTGTCGAAAACTTTGTACGTATATCCCGTAAAGGAATATCTTCGTTAGAATAATTAGCTATCCGGTAAATTCTCTGGCCTCTACCTTCCTCAATGCTTTTTGCATTCGATTTTTTAGGAATAATATTCGTGGTATAATTATAATTACTGCTGCCTGCAGTGGTTACCCATTCTATCCAGGGCTGAAAAACATTGGCCAGAATACTTATCGTGTTTTCATTGGATAGACCTGCACTACACCAATTTTCTTCATTCCCGTAAAAAAGAGTGTAAGTGAGAGATGTGCTTCCGACATTGCTTTCACATTTTGTAAATAATAGTTTTTCTTTTAAAGTAAGCGGCTGATTGTATTCCAACCGAACATTACCCGTTAGAGCTTGAATTGCATCTTCTTCTATATAAACAATATATTTATTTCCGATGGAATCCAGTCTGCTTATAGGCATATCATTGAGAGCTATGAAATTACCGTCTTTACCTTTGATGGAAATGTCGTTAATGTATATCTCAGTAACAGATAATCTTTCTATTTCGATTTTTAACTTTTTTACATATGCGTTGGCACTGGAGATAGTTATGGAATATTCTCTTTCTTCCAACCTGTTTTTTACCGTTTGAAGATCGTATGGACCATTAGCTATGAAAGAAGGAGTAATGATATTTGCTGATATTGTATGTATAATAGGTCCTATTAATAATGAATTGTGTGAATCATAAAGGTTGTATATCAATTCATCTCCGTTTTTTATATCACATAAAGGCTGTATTTGTACAACCGGGCTTACCGATTGTCCGTTACCCGGTAAATTAAGACCGGATATTTTGTAAGTTCGGGCAGATATATTTCCTTTCTTTATTTCTTCTATATCATACCCTTCAATATCTGCTAATATCCACTCCGATGGCATCGATAATGTAAAGTAAGCATCCAAATGATCAGGAGCACCTAAACTGTTGATAATATTCCGGGTGAAAGAAACAGGATCTCCTTGCTTAATTATATTAGATGGATTTGTACCGGTTCCAAAGGAAATAGAATTTTGAGAATAAATATTTCCTGGTAATAAAATTAATAAGACAAATAAGGATAGTAGTAC
>JAJBTS010000089.1 GCA_020860885.1 Bacteroidales bacterium | reverse complement strand
TTTTTTATGTGTTGTTTATTTAAGATTATATTATCTGTTTTTTCTAAAATATCCTTATCTTTGTTTATTCTAATTCTAAAAATCGAGTGATGAAAAGATTTCTTTTTCTCTTTTTCTTTGTATTTTCTGTAATCCTTTCTTCGTTAGCCTGTACTAGCCTTCTGATAGGTAAAAAAGCTTCTGCTGATGGGTCTGTTATGATAACCTATTCAGCCGATTCTTATGCTGTATATGGAGAATTATACTTCAATCCGGCAGGGAAATTTGACCCTAAAACTACAATGGAAATGCATGATTGGGAAACCGGCCGTTACTTAGGCCCGATTCAAAAAGCTGCCCAGACAAATAATATGGTAGGATACATCAATGATCATCAGGTATGTATTGGTGAGACTACATTTGGTGGTCGTCCCGAATTGCAGGATACTACGGGTATTATGGATTATGGCAATATGATATTTTTAGCATTGCAGCGAGCAAAAACGGCTCGCGAAGCGATAAAAGTAATGACGGACTTAGTAGAGGAATATGGGTATTATAGTTCGGGAGAATCTTTTTCTATTGCTGATAAAAATGAGATATGGATCATGGAAATGATCGGAAAAGGTGTGGGTAGGAAAGGTGCTGTATGGGTTGCCGTAAGAATACCCGATGATTGTATTGCAGCGCATGCGAATCAGTCCCGTATTCATCAATTTCCGTTAAACGATCCGGAAAATTGTATCTATTCTAAAGACGTAATTTCTTTTGCCCGTGAAATGGGTTATTATGAAGGTTCGGACCAACAGTTTAGTTTTGCAAATGCATATAACCCTCTCGATTGGGGCGGTTTACGTTTTTGTGAAGTTCGCGTATGGTCTTTTTATAATAAATATGCCGCAGATGATGCTTCTCAATGGATTCCTTATATTTTAGGAGAAGATCCTACACCTATGCCTCTGTATGTCAAACCTAAAGAAAAATTAAGTTTGAAAAATATTATGGATATGATGCGTGATCATTACGAAGGAACACCGTTTGATCCGACTCAGGATGTCGGCGCAGGGCCTTATCATTCTCCCTATCGTTTTAATCCTCTTTCTTTTCAGTTAGACGGTAAGAAGTATGGTTTCGAGCGGCCTATTTCTACTCAACAGACCGCATTCTTTTTTGTCGGACAAATGAGGGATTATCTTCCTGATGAAATAGGTGGGGTTTTATGGTTTGGAACCGATGACGCCAATATCTCAGTTTATACACCTATGTATGGTTGTATGACCGATGTGCCTGACTGTTACAAAGTAGGTACCGGTGATATGAATTCCTTTTCCTGGAATTCTTCTTTCTGGATAAATAACTGGGTAGCTAATATGGTTTATCCTCGCTACAATCAGATATTGCCCGATATAAGAGAAGCTCAGAAAGAATTGGAAGAAAAGTTTATAACGGATCAGGTTGAGAAAGAAAAAGAATTCGCAGCATTATTAAAAATTAATAGAGAAGAAGCAATTAAACAAATAACACAGTATAGTATAGGAGCAGCCCAGACTTATTTTGATAAATGGAAAAATATGGGCGAATATATTATTGTGAAATATTCTGATGGAGTGATTATGAAAGAAGAGACTTATCAGGATGAACAGGGTACTCATAAAAGATTCAAAAAATCTAAATACAATGGCCCTGAATATCCGAACAGGCCTCTCTTGGATGAGAATTTTCTAAGGCAGATTGTCAAAGAAAAAGGAGATTGGTTAGAAGAAAAAGAGATTAAGAAATAGGTTTAAGGTTATGAATAACGAAGTATTATTAAAACAAGTAAGAACAAAGGCGACTGCATGGTTGAGTGACGATTATGATAGAGAAACTCAAGTAAAAGTGCAGGAAATGCTTGACAACGAAGATTCAACGGAATTGATAGATTCCTTTTACAAAGATCTGGAATTTGGAACTGGAGGTCTTCGGGGTATTATGGGTGTAGGAACGAATCGAATAAATATATATACCATTGGTGCAGCTACACAAGGTTTGGCGAACTACTTAAAAAAAGAATTCGACAACTTGCCTGAAATCAGTGTAGTCGTAGGTCATGATTGCAGAAACAACAGTCGCCTTTTTGCAGAAAAATCGGCGGATATATTCTCTGCGAACGGGATCAAGGTATATTTATTTCCCGACTTACGTCCCACTCCCGAAATAAGTTATGCAATAAGAAAACTAGGATGTCAAAGCGGAATTAATATAACTGCTTCCCATAATCCTAAAGAATACAACGGCTATAAGGTTTATTGGAATGACGGGGCACAAGTGATTGCTCCTCACGATAGGAATATAATTGCCGAGGTGAACAAGGTTACTTCCGTTAAAGATGTTAATTTTAAGGCTAAGTCTTCATTGATTAATCTGTTGGATAAGCAAATGGATGAAGATTATATTAAAGATCTTTTAACTATTACTTTGTCGCCGGAGGCTATTAAAAACCATAAAGATATCAGGATTGTTTATACTCCTCTTCATGGAACAGGTGTTACTTTAATTCCTGATGCATTAAAAGCGATGGGGTTTGAGAATATTATCCATGTGCCGGAGCAAGATGTGATAAGCGGCGATTTCCCGACTGTGCAATCTCCTAATCCAGAAGAGGCTGCTGCATTAAAAATGGCTGTGGATAAAGCTGTAGAAACAGGAGCAGATCTTGTAATGGCTTCCGATCCTGACGCAGATAGGGTGGGAGCTGCTGTGCGCAATGATAACGGGGAATTTGTATTACTGAATGGAAATCAAACGCTTCTAATCTATATTTATTACTTGGTTACCCGTTGGAAAGAACTAGGTAAACTGGAAGGGAATGAATACGTTGTAAAAACAATAGTCTCCACAGAACTGGTTAAGAGTATAGCAAAAAAGAATGGAGTGAAATTATACGATTGCTATACAGGCTTCAAATGGATTGCCGATATTATGCGCCAGAATGAAGGAAAGAAAACTTTTATTGGTGGAGGAGAAGAAAGCTACGGCTTCCTGGCCGAGGACTTTGTGCGTGATAAGGATGCTGTTTCTGCCTGTATGTTGTTGGCCGAAATAGCAGCTTGGTGTTCACAGGATGGAAAAACCATTTATCAGTTGTTGCAAGATATTTATGTAGAATATGGTTTTTCTAAAGAAGTGGGAATCTCAGTTGTAAAGAAAGGTAAAACAGGGGCTGAAGAGATTGAAGCCATGATGAAAAATTACCGTGAGAATCCTATCCTGGAACTGGCCGATTCGAGAGTATACTTTATAAAGGATTTTGTTAAGTTGGCAGGAACAGATATTGTAGAAAACGAGCAGGTTACTTTGGATATGCCCACTACATCCAATGTTTTGCAGTATTTTGCGGAAGGAGGCACTAAAGTCTCTATACGCCCTTCCGGTACTGAACCTAAAATTAAATTTTATATTGAAGTTCAGGAAAAGGTTCAGTCAAAAGAAGATCTGGAAGCTGCTGAAGCTGCTGCAGACGCAAAAATTCTAAAGATACGCGAATCATTAGGAATTTAAGATTTTACTGATCGAAATAGGTAGGGGCGGATAACTATTCGCCCTTATTGATTTCAATAATTAATATAAGATACATGAAAAGCGAAGGCATATTTGCAGGATTTACTCCTGAAACTTTCCAATTCTTTGCAGAGCTGGAAGAGAATAACTACAAACCATGGTTTGATGAACATAAACACATCTATGAAACAGAAGTTTTACAGCCACTTAAAGCTTTAGCTGTAGCATTGACTCCTTCTTTTTATGAAGTAGATCCGGAAATGGATTTCCGTCCTAATAAAATGATTTCTCGTATTTATCGGGATATTCGGTTTTCTAAAGATAAAACACCTTATAAAAATCATATGTGGGTTTCTTTTCAACGTCCTTTTGTAAAGACAACAGACGACTGGACTTCTTTTCCCGGTTATTATATGGAAATAGGAAAGGAAGGTATTAATCTGGGAATGGGGATGTTTCAGGCAAAAAAAGAAAATAATGGATACTTACCGGGATAAAGTAGAGTACGAACAAAGTCATTTCAGGAATATCACTGAAGGATTGCTCGATCAGGAAGGTTTCGAAATAGGAGGGGAGGAATACAAACGTCCTCTTGCAAATAATTTGCCCGCATATTATCAGCCCTGGATACAGAGGAAAGGCATTTACTTACATAAAAGTATCCCATTAAATGATATTCTTTATTCCGATAAATTAATTCATTATATGGAAAAACAATTTGCCCCTTTGCATTCTCTTTATGAGTTTTTTGTAGATGTTTGTGACTGAATTATATAAGGGTTGTTCCATCCCTCAATTATCAGCAAAAGATAATTTAATTGAGATCATTCTGGTTACTTCCGGTTATTTAATTCTGGACGGAAATTTCAGCCTTATACGTATCAATTCTCAGGAACTTCATTTAGCTGTTTCTCAAAATTCAGCTCATATTACGGAATATTCAGATGATTTAAAAGGGTGGTATTGTAGATTTAATTCTACTTTTGTAAATTACAATACTCTTAAAGAAGATCTCTTTAATGAAATAGAAGTATTGAGCAGTTTTTTATATCAATATCCTTTGCGATTAACCATCCGGGCCTATGAAAGATTATCTTTTCATTTCCATTCCATACACCAATTATGTCAGGATACCCGTCCGGACTACCTGTTAATAAATACTTATCTTTTGGATGAAACAGTACTTTCTGATGGTTCTCTGAAAG
>JAJBTS010000305.1 GCA_020860885.1 Bacteroidales bacterium | reverse complement strand
GGAAAAAGTGATCAATGAAGCTTTTAGCATATATGAGTATTTTGAATAATAATAACAACTCTATTAATTCTTATTTTATAAACTTTAAATTGATTTATCATGAAAAAAATTAATTCGATTACATTGGAATCTATGAAGAAAGAACTATCTACCTTGAATGAGGTACAACTTCAAATGATTAAAGGAGGAACTATTAACACAAATTGGTCTTGCCTATTTGACACTATGGAGATATTGGGAAAAAGACAGGGCGTAAACCATGATGCAAATTATTATTATGAAGAATTTAAAAATGAATATGGATACGACCCCGGACACATCACAGGGTGGCGAGATATACCCGGCCCTATGGGTACCAGTCGATCCGTACCAATTTATGAAAAAGTCCATGACGATGATTTTACAAAAGCTATTAACTATTTTGGCTTTTCAGTAAGAGAAACAACGAATTATGAGTATGCAGATGGAAACCAAATGCTGTTAATTCCACAAAAAGATCATGAGGGTAAGTTGTATTATCATGCTGTGGTTGGGGAAGTAACCCTCGAAAGTGGTATGATCAATTATACGGATCCGGCAAATGGAAAAACAGGTTATGCAGATCCCAATGAAAGTGGATTCAGAATGTTCCATATAAGAAGATAATTTTTCCAAACAAACTGCAGGATTCCATGCCGTTTATTAGAATTCTGCAGTTTATTTTCTTAGTAAAAAGATAATTGTTTCCAATATTTTTGATAGGCTCGAAAATAACTATTCAATTAAAATACTAAACTTAACCCCATGAGAATTTATATCTTTATTATCTACCTTTTAGCAGGAAATATCCTGTTGTTTGGGCAAACAAATAAGCAGAAGAAAGAGAAAGAATTAACGGAGTATCAAAAACAAATATTAGCGAAAGATACCATCGACCACGACCCCTGGGATATCGGTCAGGTAGGAGCGGAAAGGTATTATGAGAGATATACTCCTGTTATTGATCCCGAATACTTTTTACTGGGAACCTTAGATACTTCCTGGCGGTTTATGGGACAAATGACCGAAAATGACATACAAATTTACAATAATGAAGACGAATATAGAATAAATTATTTAAAACATTACATAGAAGAGAATTTTAATATTGAAGTTGAGGTGGATAGAGAAACTGTCGTTTCTTGCCTCAAATCACCGGAATTTGCCAAAATGATTAATGATAAATATTTTGAGAAAAATGGCAGAAAACTAAAAACGGATATATTTCATACCAAAGAACAGGTTTGTTCCTTCTTATTAGGAGCGTATTTTCAAAGTGGGGGGCAGAGGGATAAAACCTATTCTATCTGGACTTCTGAAGAATCGACGCTTATTTTCCGTTTACTACGGGAAGCAAATTGTACTAAAATTTTATTTTTACAAGGAAGAGGCGGTATTGGGGTTGGCAGAAATAGCTCCTTCAATTTTTATCCATCCGTTCTTCTGAGAAAATATTTTGAAGTATACAACAAACAACAGGAAAAAATGGATATTGCTATGTATGGCTCCCTCCCTGATTTTGCAAAAAACAAAGAGATGGAATCCCCGGAAGAAAAAGAAAACCGGGAACGATACGAAAAACAAAAGATCAGGCAGGAAAAAGTGATCAATGAAGCTTTTAGCATATATGACTATTTTGAATAAAATAAATAAATGAATAAATAAATAAAGGGACAATGGTCTACTGATTTGATAAATAACATTTATGGAGAATAGTTTTTATTATTCCAATTCAGGCTCTCCGCATGCTTGCATGGATTAAAAATATCAAAAAGGACCTCTTTCCTTTCGTTTTCCGGAGGTAATTCCATGTAATTCCCAAAACAACGTTGCAGATACGTATGGTATCCTGAAGGGATGTAATATTCTTTTCCTTCAAATACCGCAGTATCCAATTGCTCTATTTCTTCAATTTTAATATGAATACGGCTTTTACTCAAAGACCTTTCAAAACTGTTTGATAAACAATTTTCATAAGTAGGATCCCAATCGTATACAAAAAAATCCAGTTGAATTCCATTGTGCCAGTCTACCTCTCCTTTGAAATGTTTCAGCGTAGATAAATTCTTACTATACCTGTCGCGTAGCCGCGCTTCAACCAGGTGACTCCATTTTGCCATGGCAGGATCCGTAAATTTATTCTGAAAGAAAATATCTTCCGATAAGTCGGGTGCTCCTTTTTCTATAAACTTATTATAATCGGGCCTGAGTATTCCAATATCGATATCGTAATCCCAGGGAATAAATCCCTGATGGCGTATGGCTCCAAGCAATGTTCCGTAATCCAGCCAGTAATCAATATCATGTTTTTTACAGATAGTATCAAAAATACATAACATCCGGTTCAATACGATATGAGCCTGTTCCGTATTAGTCTTTCCGGATTCTCTTTTATCCGGAAACTGAGGATACGTGTTTTTTTTCATATTCTTTATCTAGTAATTTCAAACTATTTATAAGTAAATCATTTTCTTCTTTTCCCTTTATAGCCAAACGGACGAATTGTCTTCCTTCAAATCCTTTTTTGGAAGAACAGTCTTTTATGAACAAATTGTAGGAATGTAATAAAACCGAAGTCAATTCGAAAGCGGAGAAACCGTACACTTCGCATAAGAAATAATTGGCTTGGGAAGGCAATGGCCGGATAAAACGAATTTGTTTTAACTCGTTATAAAAACGCTGCCGTTCTTCTAAAAAAGACAGATGTGCCGATTTATAATCGTCTTTATAGAAACAGAGGTTTTGCATAAAAAAATCGGCGAATGAATTGATGTTCCAAATGGGTAAAGCCTGTCTTATTTGTTTCACTAACGAACCATTGCCCGAAGCCAGCACTCCAAGGCGTAATCCGGGTACTCCATAAGATTTGGAGATACTCTTCAGCACAATTAAGTGGGTATACTCTTTCAGAATTTCATTTCTTAAAAGACTATCTTTATCAAAACCATCCGAAAAATCAAGGAAGGATTCATCCACAACTAAATGAATATTTCTACAGGTACACCATTCCAGCAAATACAGCAGATCTTCTTTTCGTATGAAATTACCGGAAGGATTTTCCGGATTGACAAGAATCAGGTTGGAAATATCTTTATCTTCAAAAAAAGAGATCACATCTTTTATTCCATAAGAAAAATTATCTTTAGTAATCCGGAAAGATATATTCCTGCTTTCCCCTATACAATGAGCGTATTCCTCGAAAGAAGGAAGAAGGGTTCCCACTTTCCCTTGCAACAAAGGGATCAATACTTTTATTAATTCGGCAGCACCATTACCTACGCATATATAGTCTTCATCGATATTGAAATAATTGGACACGGATAACACATTGCTTTTCATACCGGAAGGATATTGGCACAGAAGCGTTTCAAAATTATGTACCATCAGTTGTTTCAACTTATCGGTAGGAAAGAAAGGATTAACCAGATAACAATAATCAATCAAGGAAGGAAATCTCCAGTAACCTCCGTAATAACTCTGATATTTCCGGACGGTATCCTCTTTTCCATGGAATAAAGTCTCCGCATGTTCCAGATCTACAAGATCGTCTATCTCCACCCATTTTTCCGTATCCAGAGGAAGGCCTTTTACTTCCGTATTATCCAGCATGGAAAGGACAGACAAAACCTGTTCGTAGTATTCATTATGTCCGAAAGCCTGAATATACGCTTCTAAAAAAGGGATATAGCGGGTGGAAGAAAACTGTTTACTGAATTTATAAACGTTCACTGTCTTGTAATACTCGTCCGAATGATCGCAGGAAAATTCTGCGTTTGGAATATAATGCGTAATACGATTGTCTTTATCCAGATATACCATGGTTCCATTCATCCGGTGCCGGTATTTGGCAACAACGGCTAAATTCGGATAAGGATGGAATATTACTTTTTCTATTATGGAATCTTCCAAAACAATATCGGATTCTAATAATACGGTCTCATCTTCCCGGAGGTATTCTTTGGCTAAAAACAGAGAATAGATATTATTGGTATGTTCATAATCCGGATTAACCACATAGATCAGGGGGATACGATTAAAAGAAGTTCCTAAGTATTCTTGCAGTTTTTCTCCCTTGTAACCGATCACGAGTACGATACGTTTCAACGGATGGCCAGCGAGTTGGGTTAACATGCGGTCGATAAGCATTCTCCCGTTCACTTTCACCATACATTTCGTATTATCTCCGGTTAACTTGCCCAGCCGCTTCCCCATTCCTGCGGCCAAAATGATTGCTTGCATAATGAATTAGATTCAGTCGTGATAAAAACAGACGCAATATAAGATAAATTTGTGAATATTTATATACATACGTCCGGGATCTTTCGCATCCATCCGGAATTCAAGCAGAAATATGTTAAACAACATACAAACCAGGTTAATTCTTTTTTTGTAAAATCCGTATTTATTCGGATATTTGCAAATAACGTGAGATAAATATTAAATAAAGACCAATGAAAAAAAAGATCACATTCATTTTTCTTATTGTATGTTTCCCTTACTATTTGACTGCGCAAACCCATTCTCACCAGAAGGATTCTCTAAATAATATACCGGATTCTACTTCCGTTCGGATGCCGGTAAGGCCTGTTCCTTTTTATTCGGAAAATAAAGATTACCGGGAAATCCCTTTATTTACAGGTAAAGAGCATGAAGAGGAATACTACAGGAAGTATGAACCCCTACTTATACCGGAATATTTTTTATTAGGAACGATGAACGGATTTAGTT
>JAJBTS010000123.1 GCA_020860885.1 Bacteroidales bacterium | reverse complement strand
ATATCTTTCCGAAGGATAACGATTAAAATCTATACTCAATGAATTGGATTTTGCTACATCCTGATATATACACGCTCCACTTTCGGTATATACCCATACAGGAGAATCTGTAGTAACATTTCTTACATATAAAGTTTCAACAACAGGGTTCGGATATACCTCAAAAACATCCTCAACAACTATAGATTCGGTTCCCGTAGGAGGCTCCAGAGGTCCGTATTTGTTATCCAGAAAATCGAGGCGGTCACTTATCCAATCAGCAAGATAATTTAATTCATATTCAAAATCCAGGCTCGGCATACCTTGATAGTTGCTCCAACGTTCTGTTTCGCGTTGAGCTGCTCCTGTAATTTCGAATATATTCATATAATCAGCAAAACGTCGAATTAACGCATCTTTTGTAAAGTAGCTGAAACGAAGTTCGTTGTATCTCTTTTTTAATAAAGTATTAAAATTAGCTACGTTATTATTCTTCAGACGGTAGAATAAATAATTTTCACCATGTTCGTAACGTGTAATAAAATCATCGTATTCCTGTTGAGCCTGAGTCTGCGATCCGTTCCATCGAATACCCAGTACACCATCCATATCCCAGGGAGCTATTCCTAATTTTTTTTCTTGTTGGATGTTGTACATATAGTAATAAGCATTTTTCCCGTGATTATCTGTTGCAAGGATCAAATCCATTAATAAATAATAATCCAGCCATACCGGCAAATCCACATCCTGAGTTACATAATTTTTGAATACGAGATTATCATTCGTTGCTACAAAATTAATCACATCGTATAACGGTTCCCAGTCAATAGGTTGATCATCTTCCAGATCCGGATATTTCACCTCAAAGTTTTCCCAGGTCTCACGGAAATTATTAACAGTTTGCAATCCGTAATAAGGATCCGGGCCTCTATCCGGCACCCAACCCATCATAGTTCCATAGGACCAACTTACAGCTTTGTACAGGACACCTCTTATTGTCTGTGTTTCATCCTGATATTTTTTCAATTTCAACTGCTTACGGTCAATTCGTTCCGTCATACAATACAATCCCCAATATTGATCATCAATAAAGACTTCGACAAAATCACCTCTGGTTGCATTCACCTGCTCAGGTTCCTCTGATTTAAAATAAGGGTCAGCAGAAAAATCATTCCAGATGTCTGTAGATACCCGGTTTCGTATACGACTCTTATCCATTGCTGCCGCATCAAGTATCCAGTAATTATCGTTTCTTAATCCCAGAAAACTACGATCAATACCTTTCCAGTTCTCATCCCTTAATTTTATAGCGAAAGCTTTCTTGCTATATCCCATCGCAGTTGCTCCCCGATATCTCATTTCCGCATTCAACAATTCACCTGTTTGAGTACTTGTCTTAGAGCCTTCATGAACACGGATCTTTCCTTTAGAGAAATTACCGGATAGCTGATTTCCATTTGTATATAACTGTACAATAGGCAAACCCGTAAATATCACTTTTTCCGAAGTGATAAGCTGTGATCCGTTCAAGACCTCAATGCTATATTCTTTACCTGCCAAAACTTCGTTGAAAATATATTCTGATCCGTTTTCAACTTCCTGTCCGGATACTTTTACAGTATACGTATTCCCCTCTTTATTTACAAAATCCATTTTCATAGGAATATCTTCTTCCATCTGATCGTATGCAAGTGAATAATAATGGATACGTTTTCCCTGATCGTATGCAAGTCCCTTTCCATTCAAGGTAAAGGAAGTGAAATATTTTTGGATTCCATTAACAGGAAGAGGAACTTCCGGTTCTTCAGGAGCCTCAATATATTCTCCCTCTTTTGTTTTGAAAGAAAACAACTGGTTGGTTGATATAACATTTGAAAGTTGATAAGGGCCAACTGCACCATAGCTGCGTTTGTCAAATAGAGTATTCGGATTGTTAACAGGCTGAATAATCCAGTAGGAAATGGATCCTTCCTCCCTTTGGGGATTAATCACAAAAAGAGTGAAAGAGTCTTCCTGTCGGTCTGACATTTTAACGAATTTCTCATTTGCATTATTAGGGGCATATTCAATGTACTGTCCCGTTTCTACATTTTTAATAGAATAATTGCCGGGAATTTCTTCTTTGATTACCCATAAAGCTCTGGAAGCATTTTCAGTAGCTTCTTCATTATATATTAGCGGATATATTCCTTCGGTAGCCGGTTCAATACCTCCGGTTCTGGTATTCAGACAGGAAATCAAATACTCTGCCTCAGGATCAAATATAGATTGTCCTTTAACAAAAAAAGGAACACACAATAATAACAGGTAAATATAAATCTTTTTCATGGTAAAAAATGAATATATATTTCACAAATTCAGATTTCGTTAACTAACTGAAGTTTAATATGTGAAAATTCTATTTTTTGATTATAACTTTTCCTTCTTCTCCCACCTTTAGGAAATACAGACCTGCCGGATAATTTGAGAAATCAATACTGATAGAAGTAGTATTTGTATTTTCATTCTTATAAACACAATTTCCCGTTGTTGTATAAACATATACCCTGGAATTAGAAGCCAGATCTTTAATATACAATACATCGACCACAGGGTTGGGATAAACTTTCAACGAAAATTCTACATTATCCATATCAGTACCTGGACCCGGGTCTGGATCTGGGTCCGGATCAATGATAGGCTCTCCATATTGATCATTCAGAAAATCCACACGTTTTCTTATCCAATCGTCCAGATAAGCCCTCTCTGATGAAAAGCTGCCGTTTCTCCATCGTTCTGTTTCCCGGGTAGCAGCTCCACTATTTTCAAACATATCCATATAAGTTTCGAAACGATCGATCAGGCTTTCTGCTGAAAACCATGTGAAACGTAATTCATCGTAGCGTTTCTTAAGAAGGTCTGCAAAACCGGCTATATTATCATCCCTTAGTCTTCTGATAAGGTTATTTTCACCATGCTCTACGCGAGTCGTGTATTCAACAAAATTCAGTTGAGCATCTGTTTCTCGTCCACCCCATTGCCTTCCGAAGGTACCATCTAAATCCCAGGGAGTGATCAGCATTTTCATATCTTCCTGCGTATTATAGATAGAGAAATAACCATTTTTACCATGATTATCTGTGGCCAGAACCAGTTCAATGAGTAAATAATAATCTGCCCAGACAGGAAGGTCAAACATATCTTCGACATTATTTTTGAAATCAGTTGCCGAATATTTACCCGCTACCGTTACTGCATCGTATAAGGGTTGCCAATCAACTCTTTCTCCATCTTCTAAATCCGGATACTTCACTTCATAACCATCCCATTCTACTTCGGTATTATCAAATGCCGGCAATCTGTAACTCAAATCCGGCCCTCTATCGGGAATCCAGCCCATCATTGTCGAATAAGTCCATTTACCCGATTTGTATAAAACCCCTCTTATATTGTCTGTCTCTTCCTGATATTTCTTTAATTTCAGTTGTTTGCGGTCTATCCGTTCCGTCATACAGTAAATTCCCCAATATTCATCATCAAGAAATACCTCTACAAAATGCCCGCGAGTACCGTTAATCATATTTTCTTCTTCGGCTTTATAATAAGGGTCGGCAGAAAAATCATTCCATAGATCCGTACAGACTCTATTTCTCATACGGCTTCTATCCACAGCTGCTGCATCCAGTATCCAGTAATTATCATTACGTAATCCAAAGAAACTACGGTCTAAGCTATTGTTTTCTTCGTCCTTCAGTTTTATGGCAAAAGCTTTTTTCTCATAATTCATTGCCGTTGCGCCCCGATATCTCATTTCCGAATTCAACAATTCGCCCGTTTGAGTACTTGTTTTAGCCCCTTCATGAACACAGATTTTCCCTTTTGAAAAATTACTTGATAGGTAACTCCCATTTGTATATAACTGTACAATAGGCAAAGAGGTAAAAATAAGTTTTTCGGACACAATAATTTTGTCATCCTGAAGAATATCTATTCTATGTCCTGCAATGTTCGTTGCATTTTCAAAAACCACCTCCTGCCCGGTTACTACTGTTTCGTTATTGATCTTAATTGTATGATCGGGATTTTTCGCCTCAAAATCTATAGTAAGAGTTACGGATGTTTCTTCCGGATTATAAGGGATAGAAAAGTAATATAAGCTTTCTTTTGATGCAATTAGCTCTTTCTGGTTCAGAGTAAATGAATTCAGATAGTTTAATAAAGCTCCGGTTCCAACTTCAGTAATTTCACTTTTTTCTCTGAAATAATACAATTCATTGTCACTGTTTCCATTACTTCCTTTGAAAGTACCCACAGAACCATCCGCCCGTTTATTAAAATAATGTTCAGGATCCGGAACAGTGTTGACAGCATAATACGTTTTTCCATCTTTTTCTCTGGGTTGAATCGTAAAGAGTACATTATCACCCTCCAGATGATCTGTCATCGTTACATATTTACCTGTTCTGTTTTCAGGAGTAAATCGTATGTACTGATTCGTTGTTGCATTTTTAAAAGAATACTTTCCCGGAGATTCCTCTTTAATAATCCAAAAAACTCTTTCGGTAGTAACCGACGCATTCGTATTATAAATCAAGGGATACATTCCCCCGTCTACCTGAGAAATTCCTCCTCTTCCTGTATTGTAACAAGTGATCATATATTCCCCCTCCGCATCTAACACAAGATTTGCAAGAGATAGTAAAGGAAATAGCAGAAGGAAAAGAGTATTAAAATATATCTTTTTCAAAGTATGAGAATTTTATTAGTGACTTAATTTACAAAGTTAATTAA
>JAJBTS010000036.1 GCA_020860885.1 Bacteroidales bacterium | reverse complement strand
AAACGAATACAAACTCGAAAAAATAAATAAAAAGCTGTCATAAAAAACTCAAATGTTTTGACAAAGGTAGACTAAAAAACCGAATAAACAAGAATTTATAAAAAAAAATTAAGAGTTAAGAATTGAAGTTTCCCAAAATTCTTAACTCTTACCTTTAGATTTTCAATTTTAAGCCAGGAATCCAAGCAAAATACCTGCTGCAACGGCTGATCCGATCACACCGGCTACGTTCGGGCCCATAGCATGCATCAACAAATAGTTGGTAGGGTCGTATTCTAAACCAACATGTTGTGAAATACGCGCAGAGTCAGGAACTGCAGATACGCCTGAGTTTCCGATCAACGGATTTATTTTATTTCCTTCTTTCAGGAATAAGTTAAAGAACTTAACAAATAAAATTCCTGCAGAAGTAGCAATAATAAAAGATATTGCTCCTAGTCCGAAAATTTTAATTGAATCCCATGTAAGAAACTGAGTAGCCTGAGTAGAAGCACCCACAGTAACACCTAATAAAATGGTAATCACATCAATTAACGGTCCACGAGCTGTTTCTGCCAAACGACGGATAACCCCTGATTCTTTCAATAAATTACCAAAGAATAGCATTCCTAATAATGGTAAACCTGAAGGAACCAGGAAACAAGTCAACAGTAATCCTACAATTGGGAAAACTATTTTTTCCGTTTGTGAAACAGCACGAGGGGGTTTCATCCGGATTACCCGTTCCTTTTTGGTTGTAAACAAACGCATCAAAGGTGGCTGTATCACGGGAACGAGTGCCATATAAGAATAGGCTGAAATAGCGATCGCCCCCATAAGGTTCGGCGCCAGTTTAGAGGAAAGGAAGATAGCCGTAGGACCATCTGCACCACCAATAATACCTATAGCTCCTGCCTGGTTGGGTTCAAATCCCATAAATAATGCTAATATATAAGCACCAAATATACCAAATTGAGCAGCAGCACCAATCAACATTAGTTTCGGGTTAGAGATCAAAGCTGAGAAATCCGTCATAGCTCCGATTCCCAAAAATATCAAAGGCGGATACCATCCTTGTAATACCCCCTGATAAAGGATATTTAATACAGAGCCTTCCTCATATATTCCTACTTGTAATCCAGCATCTTTAAACGGTATATTACCAATAAGAATACCAAATCCAATAGGAATAAGAAGCATGGGTTCAAACTCTTTGGCTATGGCTAAATAAATAAATACCAAACCAATGAGTATCATTATAATATGCCCGGGTTCAACATTTGCAAAACCGGTATACGTCCAGAAAGTCGCGAGATTTTCTAATAAAAATGAAAAGAAATCCATACTTCTATTCGATTATAACAAGATCTGCACCTTCCAAAACAGAATCTCCTTTGTTAACTTTTATTTCTTTAATTACCCCATCTCTGTCTGCATTGATCGCATTTTCCATTTTCATTGCTTCCAATACAATTATTTTTTGCCCTCTTTTCACAGGATCTCCTACTTTACAGCTAATATCCAATATTACTCCGGGAAGAGGTGATCTTAGAGCTCCGGGTCCACTGCTTGTTTGCTGCGGACGCGCTATAGGTGCTACAGCAGCTTGTGCCGGACGTTTGATTGTTACGACTTGTTTCTTGGTAGGTTTGTTCATTTCTACCTTATAAGGAGTACCATTCACTTCCACATCTGCGATAGTATCCTCAATTCTGTTTATAACTACTTTATAAACATTTCCGTTGATTGTATATTTAAAACTTTTCATTGTTTACTTTTTTTGAGGTGTTTCTCTTAATGTATAAATTTTCGAGCTCCAGGGAGAGTAAGTACGAGCTGTATTCTTAATAGTAAGAATAGTATTTTCTTCATCGTGAAGCTCTGTAGCTTCATAAATTGCCAATGCTATTGCTGCATAAATATCGCTGGACTGCTGAGTAACTCCCTCTGCTTCTTCTTTAGACATACCGGAAGCTTTCATGGCTCTCTTCTTACTCAAATTAACTGCAATATTTCCAGTTAATTTGAATACCAGATACAAAACGATTAATCCCAGAAAAACAACTCCTATAGCGGTAATGGTCATACCTATACCATCCGGGTCATTATTTTGAAAATTTTCTATCTTTTCATTGGTATCTAATATTTTATTATTTGTACTGGGGGTGACTTTAGTCAGATAATCCCATGCCTGACTTCCTCCTTTATAGGCAGAATTGGTTTTAATTTCCGAATCAATACGTTCCTGATCCCAACCATCCACGATTAATCCATAGCTTATATCTGCTTTTTGTGGATAAGGAACTGTGATTGAATCAATGAGTGTCCGTCCGTCCGAATCAAATAAAGCTATAAAGTTAGGTTTATCGGGATCCAATGTGAAATTTAAATGAAAATTTCCATGCCAGGGTTTACCATCCGCCCAAAACAGCACGTGTTGTCTCGGGCTAATCTTCATCAAGACATCCCCTTTCGGTATCGGATACATCCTTGGCTGATTAATATCATTTGTGAGGAAACACCCTGCAATATTTACAGTTCCTGCCGAAGTATTATAAATCTCGATCCAGGGATAATTCTGTCCATATTCATCAATAAAATTAGTTTCGTTAATTACCAAAACCTCATTAATCCTGAGCGAGGTTGTCCGCTGAGCCTGCAAAGTAAATACCGTACACAGCAACAACAATCCTAATCCAATTTTTTGTTTCATCTTTTTCAAATTATAATGGAAGATTATCGTGTTTTTTCGGAGGATTGTTCAGTTTCTTTGTAGATAATTGTTGTAAAGCTCTTATCACACGGAAACGAGTATTTCTCGGTTCGATTACATCATCGATATATCCATATTTTGCTGCATTATAAGGATTAGCGAAAGCTTTTGTATATTCAGCTTCTTTTTCCGCCAATACTTTTTCCGGGTCATCCGAAGCTTTAGCTTCTTTGGCGTACAATACTTCTACTGCGCCTTTACCTCCCATAACTGCAATTTCCGCAGTAGGCCATGCATAGTTCATATCTCCACGCAGTTGTTTACAGCTCATCACGATATGTGCTCCACCGTACGATTTACGCAAAGTTACTGTTACTTTGGGCACGGTAGCTTCACCGTAAGCATAAAGCAACTTAGCTCCATGAACGATTACTCCTCCATATTCCTGACCTGTACCAGGTAAGAATCCGGGAACATCTACTAAAGTAACCAATGGAATATTGAATGCATCACAGAAGCGGACAAAACGGGCTGCTTTACGTGAAGCATTGATATCTAAAACCCCTGCCAGCACTTTAGGTTGATTAGCCACAATACCTACCGAACGACCATTAAAACGGGCAAATCCGACAATAATATTTTGTGCATAAGAGGAGTGAACTTCCAAGAATTCTCCATCGTCAATGATAGCTCCTATCACTTCATACATATCGTATGCTTTATTAGGACTATCAGGAATAATTTCATTCAATGAATCTTCCAGACGATCGATAGGATCGTTGGTATTTACAACCGGAGTTTCTTCCAGATTATTCTGAGGTAAGAAACTTAATAGTTTACGAACCAGGGTAAGACTCTCGTCTCCTGTTTCACAAGCAAAATGAGCTATGCCCGAACGGGACGCATGCACTTCCGCACCTCCCAGTTGTTCTTGCGTAACATCTTCTCCTGTAACTGTTTTTACTACTTTAGGCCCGGTAAGGAACATATAACTCATTCCTTTAGCCATAATAGTAAAATCTGTTAATGCCGGAGAATAAACTGCACCTCCCGCACAGGGGCCTAAAATAGCAGATATCTGGGGAACCACACCGGAAGCCAGAATATTGCGTTGGAAAATTTCTGCATAACCGGCCAATGCATTGATCCCTTCCTGAATACGTGCACCACCTGAGTCATTCAGTCCAATGATAGGAGCACCCATCATCATAGCCAGATCCATTACTTTACAAATCTTCTGAGCCATTGTTTCCGACAAAGATCCTCCGATTACGGTAAAGTCCTGAGCAAAAATATACACCAGGCGACCTTCGATAGTACCATAACCGGTAACAACTCCATCGCCTAAAAATTTCTTTTTCTCCATTCCAAAGTTCGTACAACGATGCTCTACGAACATATCCAACTCTTCAAAACTTCCTTCGTCCAAAAGCATTGCAATACGCTCACGTGCGGTATATTTGCCCTGAGCGTGTTGTTTTTCAATGGCTGCTTCTCCGCCTCCTAAGCGAGCTTTAGCTCTTAGCTCGATAAGTTCTCTTACCTTATCTAATTGACTACTCATAATATGTTGAATTAAATTAAAAATTAAAGAGTAAAAATTAAAAATATTTGAAGACATTCTCCTTCCATTCCTGATCTTAATCTTTAATTATTATTTTATTATTTGTTATCACAGAATTCGGTTAATACACTCCCTGTTGATTTAGGATGCGCAAATGCGATATTTAATCCTTCCGCACCCTTTCGCGGAGCCTGATCAATCAGTTTTACTCCTTTTGATTCTGCTTCTGCTATGGCTGTAGCAACATCAGGAACAGAATAAGCGATATGATGAATACCTTCACCTTTCTTTTCAATAAATTTGGCAATTGTAGAATCTTCGGAAGTGGGTTCCAAAAGTTCAATTTTTGTCTGACCGACTTTAAAGAATGCCGTTTTGACTTTCTGATCTGCTACTTCTTCAATATTGTAGCATTTCAAACCCAATACATTCTCATAATAAGGAAGGCTGTCTTCTATACTTTTCACAGCAATTCCAATGTGTTCGATATGTGAAATAT
>JAJBTS010000268.1 GCA_020860885.1 Bacteroidales bacterium | reverse complement strand
TTTATATCCTATAAAGATATGTTCAATACTATTTAATTTTTTCTTTAGATAATTCCTATAAATATACTTATATTTGCGCTAAATTTCTATCATATAAATATTCATAAACAATATAAAAGCTAGATGAACGACATTCAAGTATTAAATCATGCTGCCGATAATATACGCATACTGTCTGCAGCAATGGTAGAAAAAGCTAAATCAGGTCATCCTGGTGGGGCTATGGGTGGAGCTGATTTTATCAATGTATTATACAGTGAGTACATGATTTATGATCCCGATAATGCCCTTTGGCACGGAAGAGACAGGTTCTTCCTGGATCCGGGACATATGTCGCCCATGTTGTATTCGGTATTAACATTGGCAGGAAAATATACCATCGATGATTTAAAACAATTCCGTCAATGGGGAAGTATTACTCCCGGACATCCCGAAGTTGACTTTTTACATGGCATTGAAAACACTTCCGGCCCTCTCGGACAAGGGCACACTTATGCAGTAGGCGCTGCTATTGCCGCAAAATTTTTACAGGCAAAAACAAAAAGATCTTCCAACCAGAAAATATATACTTTTATTTCTGATGGTGGTATACAGGAAGAAGTTTCTCAAGGTGCCGGACGTATAGCCGGACATTTGGGATTGGATAATCTCATTATGTTTTACGATTCGAATGATGTTCAACTATCAACCACAGTAGATGTTGTCAGTAGCGAAAATGTTGGAATGAAGTACGAAGCATGGGGATGGAAAGTAATCGAAATCAATGGAAACGATGTTACCCAAATCCGCCAGGCCCTGGATGCAGCCAATGCTGAAAAAGAACGCCCTACCCTGATTATAGGAAAAACAATTATGGGAAAAGGAGCAGTTCTAAAAGACGGATCTTCTTTTGAGAGAAATTGCGCTACTCATGGTCAGCCCTTAGGAGCAGCAGGAGCTTGTTTCAACAGTACCATCCAAAATCTCGGTGGAGATCCTGAAAATCCTTTCCAAATATTTCCGGAGGCTTCGGAATTATATGCCAAAAGGAAGGATGAACTTAGACAAATTGTAGATCGGCAGCGGAAAGAAGAAGAAAAATGGGCACAGGAAAATCCCGACAATGCTGCAAAATTAAACAAATGGCTGAATGAAAAATCCCCGGTATTAGACTGGGATTCTATAACTCAAAAGCCGAATCAGCCTACCCGGGGTGTTTCAGCTAATATATTGGGCTTTTTAAGCCAGCATGTCGAAAATATGATCGTTTCATCGGCAGACCTTTCCAATTCCGACAAAACAGACGGATTCCTGAAGAATACTCATGCTATGAGTAAAGAAGATTTCACCGGTGGATTCTTACATGCAGGAGTTTCAGAATTAACCATGGCGTGTATCTGCAATGGAATAGCTTTATACGGAGGCGTTATTGCAGCCTGTGGTACTTTCTTTGTATTTTCCGATTATATGAAACCGGCAATACGTATGGCCGCATTGATGGAACTTCCCGTGAAATACATCTGGTCGCACGATGCTTTCCGTGTTGGAGAAGACGGTCCTACCCATGAACCTGTAGAGCAGGAAGCTCAGATACGTCTCATGGAGAAATTAAAAAACCATAAAGGTAAAAACTCAATGTTGGTTCTTCGACCTGCCGATGGAGATGAAACTACCATTGCATGGAAACTGGCAATGGAAAATATAGACACACCTACAGGATTGATCCTTTCCCGGCAAAATATCAATGACCTGCCTGCAAAAGAAAACCGTTTCGATGAAGCAAAACAGGCAGCAAAAGGAGGATATATTGTTCAGGACGAAGAGAATGCCGATATAATTTTACTGGCATCCGGCTCAGAAGTCTCAACTTTAGTCGAGGGTGCTGCGTTATTAAGAGAAGATGGCATTAAAGTCAGAATAGTGTCGGTTCCTTCCGAAGGTTTATTTAGAAATCAATCTAAGGAATATCAGGATACGGTTATTACTCCCGGGAAAAAAATCTTCGGATTAACGGCCGGATTACCTGTAAACCTGCAAGGATTGGTAGGATGCAACGGGAAAATATGGGGATTGGAATCTTTCGGATACTCGGCTCCTTATAAAGTATTGGATGAAAAACTCGGCTTTACGGGTGAGAATGTTTACAAACAAGTAAAAATGATGTTATAATGGATCACCAGATTGTTGGACTTGCATCGGATCATGCAGGCTATGAAATGAAAGAATTTATTCGTATTCTTTTAGACAAAAAAGATATTCCATATATCGATTATGGGACTTATACTACAGAAAGTGTGAACTATCCTCTCTATGGACACAAGCTGGCAGAAGCTTTAGAAAAAAAGGAAGTTTCCTGCGGCATTGGTATTTGTGGTACAGGCAATGGTATTAATATGACTTTAAACAAACACGAAATGGTTCGCTCCGCTTTGTGTTGGGATGAAGAAATTACACGTTTGGCCCGTACTCATAACGATGCCAATGTACTAGCGCTCCCCGGGCGATTCCTGTCTATGGATCAGGCCCAGAAAATGGTTGACATTTTCCTTAATACTCCCTTTGAGGGAGGAAGACATCAAGCCAGAATAGAAATGATTCCTATTTCTAAAGAAAATACAGATCAGGATAATAACCGGGAATAATTTTCTTTGCCCCTCTTTCCGTATAAGATCGAGGGGCAAATTCTTTTTAATAATAAATCGTAGCTACTATTTTTCTCCGGCCTCCGCGATAACGGAACTCTCCTAAATATATTCCCTGCCATATTCCCATATTCAATTGCCTTCCGGTAATCGGAATCGTTAATGATTGTCCGAAAAAAGAACTCTTTATATGTGCAGGCATATCATCCTTTCCTTCGTATGTATGTTTAAATTCAGGATAAGACTCAGGGATCAAATCGCGGGTAAATGTATTAAAATCGTCCAATACAGTAGGATCTGCATTCTCATTGATAGCTAATCCCGCTGACGTATGCTTCAGATACACATTCAACAATCCCTTCTCCGGCAATTCTCCCAATTGAGAAACGATATAGGGGGTGATTAAATGAAATCCGTAAGGATATTCCGGTAAAGAAAATTCAATTTGTTTTATCATACTGCAAAATTAAATCTTTTTATACATGTTGAAAAGATGTTTATAGTTTTAACTTCCCAACTCCTATACTCCTACTTAATTTTACTATTTTTGTACTCCTCAAAATAATCAAATGATGGCCATACAAAATAATTCAAACACACGGAACAATTCACGGAAAAAATCCGGTGCTCCTTCGGAAGAAATCGGTAGAATACAGCCGCAGGCACGCGAATTGGAAGAAGCGATTCTGGGAGCCTTGATGCTGGAGAAAGACGCTTATTCTCTTATCAGCGAGATATTAACTCCTCAATCATTCTACGATAAGACTCATGAATTGATATTTGCAGCCATTCAAAAACTGGCTTTTCAGCAGGAACCCATCGACATGCTTACGGTAGTGGAACAGCTACGTAAAACAGGAGATTTAGAAACCGTAGGAGGAGTTCCTTATATAGCTCAACTCTCTCAGAAAGTTGTTTCCAGCGCTCACCTGGAATACCATGCGCGTATTGTCGCTCAAAAAGCTTTAGCCCGGGAATTGATTAAATTTTCTTCTTCTGTTGCCGGCAAAGCCTTCGACGAAACAAACGACGTGGATGATTTAATGCAGGAAGCGGAAGGACAACTGTTTGAAATCTCCCAGAGAAACCTGAAAAAAGATTTTACAGCTATCAATCCGGTAATCAGGGAAGCAATCGATTTAATGGCCGAAGCTTCGAAACGAACAGACGGGTTAAGCGGTGTGCAGACTGGATTCAAAGATCTGGATAAAATAACTTCCGGCTGGCAGAATTCAGACCTTATCATTATTGCTGCACGTCCGGCAATGGGGAAAACGGCTTTTGTATTATCTATGGCTAAAAATATGGCTGTAAATTTCAATACTCCCGTAGCCGTCTTCTCTCTGGAAATGTCGAACGTTCAGCTCGTGAATCGTCTGATCGTAAATGTTACGGAAATTCCCGGTGAGAAAATCAAAAGCGGACAACTACAGCAATACGAATGGCAACAACTGGACCAGAAAGTAAAACCTCTTTACGACGCACCCATTTTTGTAGACGATACTCCCAGCTTATCGGTTTTTGAACTCCGTACAAAAGCGCGGCGTCTGGTTAAAGAACACAAAGTGAAATGCATCATTATTGATTATTTGCAATTAATGAATGCGAGCGGTATGAGTTTCGGAAGCCGCGAACAGGAAGTAAGTATCATATCCCGGTCTCTTAAAGGACTGGCTAAGGAACTGAATATCCCGATCATTGCTCTTTCCCAGCTCAACCGAAGCGTGGAAAACAGATCCGTAAAAGACGGACCGGATGCAAAAAGGCCACAGTTGTCTGACTTACGTGAATCGGGAGCCATTGAGCAAGATGCAGACATTGTATGTTTTATTCATCGTCCGGAATACTACAAGATCTTTGAAGACAGCCATGGAAATGATTTAAGAGGTAAGGCCGAAATTATCATAGCCAAACACAGGAACGGATCTACAGGAGATGTATTATTAAGCTTCAAAAGCGAATACATTCGTTTCCAGAATGTGGATGAAGACCGGATCATTGCCGAATATCAATCCAGAATAAGCAGTCAGGCTGATTTAATCCCGGCGGAAAAACCTTATTCACAACACAACCTTCAGGTACAATCCAATTCGGAAGATACTCCTTTCTAATTCATATTAAATAGAAGCATCAAAAAAACAAAAGGTGCCCCAAAAGGGCACTTTCTGTTTTTGAATACTTTACTGCGATAGATATCTGGCTGTGCACTTTATCCTGTAGGTTCTATACATAACTC
>JAJBTS010000004.1 GCA_020860885.1 Bacteroidales bacterium | reverse complement strand
ACCGCGGAAGTTACGCCGCAGGAAAAGGAAAGGGAAGAGGAAAAGGAAGTGGAAAGGGATATCCCCCCAACCCCCTTAGCGGAAGTTCCTCCTGAAAGTCGGAGCCTTCCCGAAGGGGGTGAATTGAATAATAATTTAAAAATTAATAATTCTTTAGTAGAAGAATTGTATTATTATAACTTACTAACAGACAGTGAATATGTGCCGGAACGTGCGAAGTTTTATCCAACGGTAAACATCCCTTTCTCGCTTTCAGAGGATTCCGTACAGCACTGGCAGAAGGAATCGTACTGGAACCGATTTAAAAGAAACAGCCTTAATGCTATAAACCGGAACGATATTTTCAATAAAATGCTTCACCGGAAAGCCAATAATGCCGGACCGCCTGATTATCCATTTGTATTGTTATAGTTTCGGAGTATGATGAAGTGACCCTAAAAAGTTGGACAGATTAAAAATCCCAAAATAATTATACGGTAAAAAATTGATATAAAATATATCAACTTTTAACAGTTCTGAAGTGTTAGTGTATTAAGAATTGAAATTTTCAGAATGATGTGTTTTTGAAAATGACATTTTAAGGTATGCTGAACGCATAAAGTTGTCGGAAATAATTTTAATAGGTCGAATAATTAAATATAATTTTGCATTGGAAATTGGGCTTCATTATCAAATCAATAAATCAAGGTTATCACAATGGGACTTAAAAGAATAATATGGCTTATAGTCGTATTGCCATTCTCCGTGTTTTCCCAGGAAGCAACATTGTATATTACAGGGAATCTTTTTACAGGAAAAGATAATCAAATGCAGGCAACGACTTTATTTGTTAAAGGTAATATCCTGGTAGAGGGAGAAAGAGTGTCCATTGATCAGAATGGCGTAACTACTCTTACCGGAGATTTCATTAATAATGTGACCAGTGGAAATGTATTTGAAAGTGATAATACGGGTTTAGTAGAATTCAACGGGACTAATATTCAATATATCGGTGGATCTGCGGATAAATCTTCTAATTACATCCGTTTTCCAAATGTAAGGATTGAGAACGATAGCTCTGTGCGCATTTCACCCAGTATGGGCGTAGAGGTTAATGATCTTTACCTGGATAGAGGAAGATTGGTTTTACAATCAGCAGTGAGTGATACTTCTTTGCGTATCACCGAGATTGCCCATTTATTGGTAAGAAGCGGTGGTAGTGTTGTTTATAACAGAGAACCTGAAATTATTACGGAAAAAGGCTTGATTGAAGTGGAATTGGCACTGGGAGATAATTTTGAGAACAAAAGGCTTATAGGCTTTTCTTCTCCTTATAAAAGGATTTATTCCGATTATTTTATGTTTAATTTTCTTTCCAAACCATCCCCTGCAGGACTTTTTGGCGATTCAAACCGTTTGATTGTGGACATATCGGTTCCTATGAATGCAGGAGAAGGTTATATCGTAGGACAGGGAATTATACAAGATGAAAATTACTTTCAGGAACATCTGAATCCTTTGTGGTCGGAAGCTGATTATAATGACAGATATACCGAAAAGTTTTCTTTTATAAGGGATTTTATGCCTCATTCTTTCGGACAATACAATACGGAAGCGGACCGGTTTACCGGAGAAGAAATCAATATTACGGATGTTGAAACTCCTTTGACACAAAGGGGTTTTAATTATGTAGGCAATCCTTATACTACGCCTCTTGATTTATCTTCTTTCGTTTTGGAAACAGATGTGGCAGACGAATGGGGAGTGACACGAAGTATGGATGGGACCGGAGAACTTCGAAACTCATTCTATGTAATTTCAGGCGGAACAGGTGTATATAACGAACAGACAGACAAATATACTTTTACGGTATCGTATTTACTGGGACAAGCTGTCGGAGGAACGTTAACGAATGAAGAACTTCCATCTTTACAGATAGCTCCCATGCAGATGTTTATTGTAGGAAAGAATGCAGACGGAGTAAGTAATTTCCGGATCCCGGCTACGGCCCGTTCTCATGGTCCTGCTCCTTTCCTGAAAAATACCGGAAGTTTTGTAGATGAATTGTTGATCGAGTCGCGCGATGAAGATACGCAAGCTTACGATAGGTTGTGTGTGGTATTTCGCCCGAATGCTACTCTTTTATCCAATGATCCGTATGATGCGGTTAAACTTTTTAATTATTCAGGAGGTGTGAGCCAGATTTATACCCAGTCATCCAATGACAGGAAAATGACAACGAATGTTATTTCTCCACAGACAAAATCTTTGAATCTGTATTTACAACCTTCTACCGACAGAGAAAGACAAGTAAGTTTAACGGCTTACCGATTGAATAGCCTGGCATCGGTGTCTGGTGTTTGGTTAGAAGATAAAAGTACTCGGGAGAAGATAAATTTATTGGAAACACCTACTTATACTTTTACTTCTTCTCCTACGGATGACCCGGATCGTTTTGTATTGCATTTCTCAGAAACGGGTGTAGCTATCGATTATCCGGAGGAAACCTCTGAACTGACAATATTTTCTTTTGGAAATAAAGTACATGTTCATGGATTGGAAGAACAAGATCTGAAAGCTTTGGTTTCCGTCTCAGATATTCAAGGCAGAATTTTATTTCAGGAAAAGGTTGGTTCTTTCCCTGAATATACAATCGAACAATATTTAGCTCAGGGTATATACATTGTAAATATAGCCGGTCATAGAAATGTGACTAAGAAAGTAATTGTGAACTAGAACGTATTCAACAGATGAGGAAATATTTATTTATAATCATATTATCATTATTGCCTGTGCAAATGATAGATGCTTTTTATAAAGAGTATCCTCAGAAGGAATTTTCAGAAATATATAAAGAGGATCCGGCAAAGCACTCCGATGTTGATAATTCAGGATATATCAATGATTATCAACAGTTGGATTTAGATGATAACTGGTGGGAAAATCCCATCATTGAAGGAGAGGGTGACGGAGGCTTTGTTGGTGAATCTGACGTTCCTGTTGGTGATTCATTGTGGACAATCTTATTATTGGGGGGTGTTTATCTCGTTTATCGAAAAAAAGTTCCGGAAAAAAAATAAAAAAATAAATAGTATGAATAAAAGGATCGTTGTAATTGGTTTATTGATGTTCCTGTTGTTAAATATGGCTTATTCTCAGCAGGTAGGAATTAACACGAATGAGCCGAATTCTTTAACAGTGTTAGATATTCAAAATGCAGCCGGAGACAATGGGGTTATTGAACCTAAAGGTATTATGGTACCCCGGTTGACAGAGGAACAAAGAAATGCGATAGATGTTTCGAATCCGGAACTGGCGAATAGCTTGCTGATCTATAATACCGATGAAGATTGTTTTAATTTTTACAGCAGGACAGAAAGCCGGTGGAAAAGCGTATGCGGTGATGAATCGGGGGTTTCTGTAGTAACAGATGCTAATTGCAGCCTTATGAGAATCAATGGCGCTTACCAAGCCGGAACTTCTTTAACTTCTTCCAATTATATTCAGATACCGGTTGTAGTGTCGAAAAGTGGCAGCTACGATGTAAGAGCTACTCCCGAAACAGATAACGGGTATTTTTTCTTTGCTTCCGGCGTATTCCTGTCGGCAGGTTCTTCTGTACTGACTGTTCCAGGTCTTGGAACACCCATAAACGGACAAACGGATAATATTATTTTATCTATCAATGGAACGTCTTTTTGTAACCAAAGCTTACTGGTTTCCCCTTCTGTTGTGACTCCTGATTATACCATAGATTGTACGCAATTGCAAGCGGCAAATATTACCGGAAGATATGTATCCGGACAAGCGATTACCGAAGGCCAGAATACCATTTTAGTGACTATAGAAGCTACGGATGAAGCCATAGGATCTACTTATGAAATAGAAACAGAGCAAATCAACGGATATTACTTTCATGGGAGAGGAGTAATTACGCAGAATGAGCAAAGAGTAACTCTCAGTGCGCAGGGAACTCCTATAAATGCAGGAGTGGATACATTTCAGTTACGTACAAATGGCGGTGGAACAGCTCCTTTATGTTCTTTTCAGGTAAGGGTGGCAACCCGTCCGATTACTATATTAGGGGTCGGAGAAAATAATACTTATTATCTGGGTTCCGAAAATAATGGAATGAATCTTTTGTTGAACAATCAAAATTTATTTGGGCCTAACCAGACTTCACCGGCTCCGGTGGGGAGTTTTAATATCCTCAGGCCCGGCACAGGTAATAATGTAAACCTGGCTAATTATATTACTTCCCAGAATCCGGATATTATAATCATCCAGTACAATTGGATAGCAGGTTCTTATGGAGCTTCTAATTTGCAGGCTTTGACAGATTTTGTTAATAATAATGGAGTCTTGATCCTTTGTTCGGATGGTGGCGGATTGAATGGACCCAGGAATATACGTTGCGAAAATATCGTAAATAGCATCTTCGACGGAGCTTCTTTTCAACATACAGCGTTAGAAAATGATAATACACAACTAATGCCTACCATATCGGATGCGCCTGTGCTCGACGGACCATTCATGAATTTGAGGGGATTGAGTATAGGCCATGATTCAGGTAATAATTTCAATTTTACCAATTTATCGGATGAAGCCGCTGTTATTGCCAATAGCACGGCCGGGAATGCCCGGGCTTTTATGCATAAGACAAAAGGCTTTATATTTATTGGAGACGGAGCACCCTTTTCGTATGCTCCTGGTAATACCGAGCCCTATAATTATCCCATGAAATTAGATAGTAATTTTAATCCTATACCCAATACATATAGTAATCCTGACACCTACAATTCTTATTTATTTTGTAACATAATGGCATGGGCTACCCAATATGTTCAGCAAAATAAGCCGAGATAAAGAGAATATTGATTTAAATGTTATACTCATGAAAACATATATTGAACATAA
>JAJBTS010000078.1 GCA_020860885.1 Bacteroidales bacterium | reverse complement strand
TGGATAGCTGCTAACATTATGAAAGGAAGCGGGTTCGGTTTATTGGTAAATATCATTGTAGGTATTATCGGAGCTGTTTTAGGAGGCTGGATTTTTAGCCTTTTCGGAGTGCAGGAAACAAATATTATAGGACAATTGATTAGTGCTGTTGTCGGTTCGGTAGTATTGTTATGGATTATATCGTTGTTTAAGCGGACTTAATGCTACTGTAAGATTGACAAAAGAAACCGGTCATGCATCTGTGATAACAGTGTGACCGGTTTCTTACTTTTAAAGTACGTATAAACTGAATGGCTATTATGGTTCCTCTGTTATAGGGAAATCTATTATGGAATTTCAAAATTAGGGAAAATAATTCCTTTTTGATAGTGAAATTCGTACCTTTGATGTCCAATTATAAAAATGATAAATATGTTTTCAGGAATTGTCGAAGAGGCTGCTACGGTACTTAATCGAGTAGCGGATCAGGGAAATTTGCACTTGACTCTTAAGTGCTCTTTCATAAATGAATTAAAAATTGATCAAAGTATTTCTCACAATGGGGTTTGCCTGACTGTAGTCAGTATGACCGAAGATTCCTATACGGTTACTGCTATTAAGGAAACCTTAGACAAAACCAATCTGGGACTTCTTAAAATAGGAGATAAGGTAAATCTGGAAAGAAGTATGATGATGAATGGACGGCTGGATGGTCATATTGTTCAGGGACATGTAGATCAGACTGCTGTATGTACTAAAGTGGAAGAGAACGAAGGAAGCTGGTATTTCTCTTTTGAGTATGAGTTTAACAAGGAAATGGCCAGACAAGGTTATATGACTGTAGAGAAAGGTTCCGTTTGCGTAAACGGGGTTAGTCTGACCGTTGTTAATTCAAAAGATAACAGTTTCCAGGTGGCTATCATTCCTTATACTTATGAATTCACTAATTTTCATCAAATAAAAGAAGGTAGCGTAGTAAACTTAGAATTTGATATTATCGGTAAATACCTGAGTAAGTTAAATCGTTATCAGGATTAATTTATTGCTTTATTCTGTCGTAGATTCAATCTGAGGATCTGCGGCAGAATCATTCGTTTCTTCCTCCCTCGGTAGAGCGATGATTTGAAGATTCCTTCTTCTGGAAAACAGATCTTTAAGATTATCAAAATCCCTTCTGAAAAGAATTCCTACTCCCTGTGTCATCTCCGGGCTGGTACTAAAATAGTTTCTGTAATTGTATCTGTTAAACCCTTTCAGGCGTATATCTCCACTTTTTGTTAATTTATATTCAATGTCAAAATCTCCAACCAATGGCAGGTTATTATTATTTCCATACGTATAGGGGTTATCAATGTAACCGAAGTTACCATTAATGATCAGTCGGTTATTCAGAAGAGTACTGGATAAAAGCAGCTCAACTTCCGTACTGGTTTCTTCCCCTTCTGAAGACTGGTGGAATTTTGTTCCTAACTGGAAATTATCACTGATACCTCCTAACATATTAGAAATTTGTGTAGATAAAGTCGAAGTAAGATAAGACAGGTCATTATTGAAGCGCACATCGCCACGGCTGTATTCCGGTGAGGTATAGAACCTGCTTAATACCAGCAAATAAACGATTTGGCGATTTAACATTTCGTCTGTCCTTATATAACTTTTAACTTGTCTTTCTAATTCGGCACTTGAATTTGGCAATTCAATATCGAATTTAATGATGGGTTGTTGTAAGGGACCGCTTAATAGTAAGACACAATTTACGGGTATATTGTTGCGGGGACTCATTTGTAATAATTGTTGATCTAAGTCTCCCAGATTAGCGGTAACTGTATAAGCTGCCTTAATATTTAAGTCGGCAGTGTAGGGATCGCCCCTGAATGATACGGAGCTACCGTCCTGAATTTCAAAATTACGGAATAAAGCTTGTTGAAAACTGAAATTGTACCTACCTCTTTCAATAGTATACGTACCCATAACTTTCATAGGTGTTTTAGTCCCATATTGAATTTGCATACTGCCATTTCCTATACCCGTGATCTTATCGCCGGAAACAGGATCCATGATCATTTCGACAGTGGCCTGATTGTTGGTATTTACTAATAAGTTTAACCGGATATCCGTTTCACTGTTTTCATGCAATTGGGTAGAAACAGTATTTTCGAATTGCCAGGGTGTGAGGTCAACGATAGTATCTTTTTCTTCTTTATGGACGAAATTGATGAAATTATATTCTTCAATATCGGCTTCATCCATAAAATTCAGAGTCAAATGAGTATTGGCCGTATTGTGCATAGATACATCAATATTGACAACATCTTCCGTACCTTTAATGGAGGCGGTTCCGGTTCCGAAAACAGGTCCGTAAAATGTAGGGTTTGTAACACTGGTTGCATCGAAAATCATAAAATCTTCATAAGTTAAATTGGCATCAAAACTGAAGTCTGCAAACAGGTTGTGATTAACATATCCATTTATTAAAGCTTTGTTGCCATGCTTGTCATAAAATAAGGCATTCTTTATACTAATCCTATCAGGAGTACATTTTACCCAATCCGAGAAAGAATATTGAGTGTTCAAAAACTCAATACCAAACCTGCCGTTTTTAACAAATACGTCTCCTTCTACAGTCGGATCGTTTAAATTTCCCAGTAGACGTAATTTCCCGGTTAATTCTCCTGAAAGATCCTGAACCACATTATTCAGGTATTTTCTAAGAAAAGCAGCATCGGTGTTCGTCGCATCAAACAAAATGGAGATTTCTTCTTTGACCGGGTAAATAAAGCCATCCACTTCAACCTGGCTGGAATCATTTTTAAATACATTTCCTTTCATTTCTATCCCTTCCTCCTCATCTATCCAACGTCCGTTTAATTTAAGGTCGCCTAATTCCACATAATTGAAGGCAAAATTCTTAACGTTTAACTGAGTCGATAACTGACGGGTATTGTAGACATCTTTTGCTATGACATATCCACTTGCGACACCTCCGAATGTAAGAGCTTTTTTGTTCAGGGATTGGAATATATAATCCAGATTTACATTCGTCAGGTCCAGTAAAATTTCATCTGCAGGGTTTTGGGTTATATGACCGTCAATTACAATTCTTTGTGTGTTGTGAGAAGCTTCGAATTTGTCTATATGCAAATTGCCGTCGTTGTAGTTTATAATAGTAGGGGAGACCCTCCATAAGGAATCGTTGAAAACGAGGTTGGAGGGTTGAAATACAACAGATGCAGAAAGAGGATTGTTATCTTTTGCCAATACAAGATGAGTCTTAAAATCCATATTTCCTTTGTATTTTCCGTTTTTATTATCTGTCCATGCTAATTTAGAGAAAATAGAATCATTCTCAAATGTAAATTCTGTATCCAGAAACAGTTTATTATTATTTTTTTGCAAAGCAACCGCTTTAATTTTCAGATTCAAAGGGTCGTCATCATTACCTAGTTCAATCTGTCCATCTTCAATTCTGTAATTATTATACCTTAAATAAGGAAACCGGGCATTTAGTTTTAAGTTATTGGTTTGCGAATCATAACTACCTTGTATATTTGCTTGATTATAGATGGTAAGGGGTAATTCGAATATATATGAAAATTCCCTTGTATCATTGATAGATAAATTCAAAGTAAAATTATTGTCTGTGATTTTGGACGGAGGAGGAGCGATAATAGAAGGAATGTAATGAGAAAGAGTATTCTTTAAAGAATGTACTAATTCACCTACCGAATAATCTCCTTTTATACTCCCATTCAGAATACTGGATTCTATGATCCATTCATTTTCAATTTCATTCCTGTTCGAAATAAGATTTATGTGGTCAATGGTATATCCGCCTTTGTTTGTAGAAAACAGAATGTTTTTAATAGCAATTGTCCCATGCATATTTTCTGCGTTGTTTCCTGTAAAATTAGCCGCAATATTAAACGATAATTCCGGTTCTTCGTATTTCTTAATAAGGTTTAGTTTATCCAATAAGATCTGGGAAGCTTTGGCTGTAAAATTGAATTCGGATTTTTCACCGTCTAATACTACCAACCCTTCAGCATTGATTTGTCCGTCCGGGCTTTCCGCTTTAAGTGTGCCATTAAAGCTATTTGAAGTTAGTTTACCCAGTAGGTTGATGTTTTCATACTTATAAGATCTGTAATATATCTCATTGACCAAGGCATTAATATTTCCTGTTACTCCTTTATTCTTATCCTGAACAATATCCATATCCACTTTGAAAATAGTATTTCCCAGATCCGGATTATTAAGTAAGTCCCGTAGGTTGATAGAGGAAGAAGATACTATCCCTTTCAGAAAGGAAGTTTCCTGCTTTCCTAAATTAATATTCGCCTCCAGGCTTCCAATATCACTTTTTATTTGAATGGCTGTATTCAAATTATTTAAGTATCCCGATACATTACCAGTGAAACCTAGATGTCCGAGGATTGTATTTTAGGCTGAGATAGTAGGTTCAGCCGTAAAATTATCAGTTAAAGTATAGATTCCATTGGAGTTAATATAAGAGTCTTTAATATTGGCCCGGATGAAAATATCCGAAAGCTGAGGACTAGTTACATTCCGTATATTTATATTTACCCATATCAGTATATCTTTGGATTGTTTTATTATAAGATCCGAAAAAGAAATATTGACTCTAGTTCATTTTTGCTATTCATTTAATTTCTATAGGATTGTCTAAATGAGGAAATAAAGGTGAGACAGGACTGATATATTGTAAAACAATTTTTGTTTGCTTAATTTGCAGATTTATTTTGGCTTTCTCTAAAATATTATCCGTAGCTTCCGTATCTTGAAAATCCAGATGAATATCTGTTAAATGGATATTTGAACGGGGAAGCTCAATAAATATCTGATCTATCCTGGCCTCTTCTTTATTCATTAAAACATTACAGAAAAACTGTTTAACTTCCAATCCTGATTTTTCTCTAAAACTTAAACG
>JAJBTS010000174.1 GCA_020860885.1 Bacteroidales bacterium | reverse complement strand
AATTTAATAAGTATGCGACAAAACATTTATGTATTAATTCAAATGCTTTAGATAAATATACACGTATATCCAATGATATGATTACTCCGAATATTATGGAAGAACGTCAATTGAATGTAACTCAGATGGATGTTTTTTCTCGTTTAATGATGGATCGTATCATTTTTATGGGTACCCAAGTCAATAATGATGTTGCTAATATTATTCAGGCACAGCTGTTATTTTTAGATTCTTCCGACCCGGGAAAAGATATTTCTATCTATATCAACTCTCCGGGTGGATCCGTATATGATGGTTATGGAATTTATGATACTATGCAATTTATTTCGAGTGACGTAGCTACAATATGTACAGGTATGGCTGCTTCTATGGCTGCGGTACTACTTGTTGCAGGAACTAAAGGCAAACGCTCGGCATTAAAACATTCCAGAGTAATGATTCATCAACCTTTAGGAGGTGCTCAGGGACAAGCCTCAGACATAGAAATTACAGCACGTGAAATATTGAAAGTAAAAAAAGAGATTTATACAATAATAGCAGATCACTCCGGACAACCTTATGAGAAAGTTGTAAAAGATGGAGACCGTGATTTTTGGATGTCTTCTGAAGAAGCCGTTCAATATGGAATGATTGATCAGGTATTAACAAAAAAATAATTGATGTTTAAATAAGAATGTGCTGGTGTAATAGAATAATTGTGTTCTATTTAGTCAGCACATTCTTATTTAAATATTACTCATTAAATATATGGCAAAACAACACTCAAGACAATGCAGTTTTTGTGGACGTCCCGAGAGCGAAGTGGATTTACTTCTTACTGGTATAGATGGTTTTATATGTGATGAATGTGCTGAAAGGGCTCATGAGATAATTAAGGAGACCGCTCAATCAATTCAATCAAAAAATAAATTTTATATTCCTCAGGAACAATTACCTCGTCCCAAAGAGATTAAAGAATTTTTAGATCAATATATAATAGGACAGGACGACGCAAAACGTTATTTATCTGTATCGGTTTATAATCATTATAAAAGATTGATGCAGCATAAAACGGACGATGATGTAGAAATTGAAAAGTCTAATATTATTATGGTAGGGCCAACCGGTACAGGAAAAACTTTATTGGCAAAAACTATTGCCCGTTTATTAAAAGTTCCTTTTACCATTGTGGATGCTACTGTTTTAACAGAAGCCGGTTATGTAGGAGAAGATATCGAAAGTCTTCTCACCCGCCTTCTACAGGTTGCAGACTATAATGTGGAAGAAGCAGAGAGAGGTATTGTGTTCATTGATGAAATAGATAAGATCGCACGAAAAGGAGATAATCCTTCCATAACCCGAGATGTAAGCGGGGAAGGTGTACAACAAGGATTGTTAAAATTATTGGAAGGTTCCATTGTGAATGTGCCGCCTCAAGGGGGAAGAAAACATCCGGACCAAAAAATGATTCCTGTAAATACAAAAGATATTTTATTCATTTGTGGAGGCGCTTTTGACGGGATTGAAAAAAAAATAGCACAACGGTTGAATACTCAAGTTGTAGGTTATACAACCAGTCAGTTGAATAAGAAAATTGATCGTAATAATCTTTTGAAATATATTTCTCCACAGGATTTGAAGTCTTTTGGATTAATTCCGGAAATCATAGGTCGGTTACCCATATTGACTTATTTACAACCTTTAGACAGAGCGACTCTGAGAAATATCCTTACTGAACCCAAAAATTCAATCATTAAACAATATGTGAAAATGTTTGAAATGGACAATGTGAAACTAACATTTGATGAGGCTGTTCTGGAGTATATAGTAGATAAAGCTATCGAATTTAAACTGGGAGCAAGAGGTTTGCGATCCATTACAGAAGATATTATGATAGATGATATGTTTGAGATTCCTTCTTCCGGTAAGAGAAAATTGCATGTTACATTAGATTACGCTAAAAGGCGATTAGAAAAGCCTGAATTTCAACACTTGAAAGAGGTTTAGATTTGTAAAAAAAAATCTTAAATTATTGTATTTTTTAAAGACAATAATATACCTTTGTTATAACGATGACTCTTATTTTAAGAATATGGCAAAGAAGGATTTTTTGACCGATGCTCTAAAAACACATTTTGGATTTGACACATTTAAAGGAAATCAAGACCTTGTTATCCGGAATGTACTGGATGGCAAGGATACTTTTGTATTGATGCCTACGGGAGGTGGAAAATCTTTATGTTATCAATTGCCTTCTCTCTTATTAGATGGAACAGCAATTGTAATATCTCCTCTGATAGCATTGATGAAAAATCAGGTTGACGCTATGCGTAATTTTAGTGAAGAAAACGGAGTCGCTCATTTTATTAATTCTTCATTAAATAAAGCTGCGATTGATAACGTAAAAGCAGATATAAAAAGCGGAAAAACAAAATTGCTTTATGTGGCTCCGGAATCTTTAACGAAAGAAGAGAATATTGATTTCCTCAGACAAGTACCAGTTTCTTTTTATGCTGTTGATGAGGCTCATTGCATATCGGAGTGGGGACATGATTTCAGACCCGAATACAGACGCATTCGTCCAATAATTAATGAGATATCCAGACGTCCTTTAATAGCTTTGACAGCTACGGCTACGCCTAAAGTACAACATGATATTCAGAAAAATTTAGGAATGATGGACGCTGTTGTATTTAAATCCTCATTCAATCGATGTAATTTATATTATGAAGTACGTCAAAAGAATAAAAATATTGATAAAGAAATCGTTAAATTTATTAAGACTCATCTCGGAAAATCTGGAATTATTTATTGTCTTTCCCGAAAGAAAGTAGAAGATTTTACAGAGATTTTAAAGGCAAATGGCATCAATGCTTTAGCTTATCATGCAGGAATGGATTCTCAGACACGTTCTGAAAATCAGGATAAATTTCTTATGGAAGAAATAGATGTTATTGTGGCTACTATTGCTTTTGGAATGGGAATTGATAAACCAGACGTTCGTTACGTTATCCATTATGACATACCTAAAAGCTTGGAAGGATATTATCAGGAAACAGGTCGTGCTGGTAGAGATGGAGGAGAAGGAAAATGCATTGTTTTTTATGCAAATAAGGATTTACAAAAATTGGAAAAATTCATGCAGGGTAAGCCTATTTCTGAACAAGAAATTGGCAAACAACTGTTAGAAGAAACCAAGGCATATGCAGAGACTTCTGTTTGCCGAAGAAAAGTACTTTTACACTATTTCGGAGAAGAGTATACAGAGGAGAATTGTGGAAGTTGTGATAATTGTTTAAACCCCAAAAAACAAGTGGAAGCGAAAGAATTACTAATTTCGGTTTTGGAAACCGTAGAAACGTTGAATAATAAATTTAAGGCAGATCACATTATTAACATCTTACAAGGTAAAAGAACATCTGAGATTATTTCTTACGAACACGATGACCTGGATGTTTTTGGATCAGGAAAGGATGAAGATGAAAAAATATGGAGTGCTGTAATTCGACAGGCTATGATTGCTGGATTTTTAGATAAAGATATTGAGAATTATGGTTTACTGAAGATTACTTCAGCAGGTAAACAATATTTAATGAATCCTGCATCTTTCAAAATAACCAAAGATAAAGATTTTGAAGATGATGATAGTGTGGAAGAAACCCCGGTACGTGGAGGTGCCTCATGTGCAGTAGATCCAGTCCTGTATTCTATAATGAAAGATTTGAGGAAAAAACTTTCTAAAAAATTGGATGTACCCCCTTATGTTATTTTTCAGGATCCATCGCTGGAAGCTATGGCTACTACTTATCCAATTACTATTGATGAATTACAAAATATACCAGGTGTAGGAGCAGGGAAAGCGAAACGTTATGGACAAGAGTTTGTAGAGTTGATCAAACGTCATGTCGTAGAGAATGAGATTGAAAGACCAGAGGATTTAAGAGTTCGTACCGTTGCCAATAAATCAAAAATGAAAGTATATATTGTACAGAGTATAGATCGGAAAGTGGCTTTAGATGATATTGCCTTGACAAAGGGTTTGGAGTTTACAGAACTTTTGGATGAAATAGAAGCTATTGTATATTCAGGTACTAAAATTAATAATGATTATTTTTTAGATGAAATAATGGATGAAGATCATATGGAAGATATATATCTATATTTCAAAGAATCGGAAACGGATGATCTAGAAGAGGCTATCAAAGAATTAGGAAGTGCCTATACAGAAGAAGAAATTCGTCTGGTAAGAATAAAATTTTTGTCTGAAATGGCAAATTAATATATAATAAACTGAATGCAATGCATATTAATCTTTAATGTGAGATTAATATGCATTTTTTTATGTGATTTGCTTCCAAAACGATAGCTCCATTTTTTAACATATCTGATACTCCTGTTCGAAAAAGAATAGAGCGTTTGAAGTCTAAATTCTTTAGTTAGAAAGAAATTAATTAGGAATAAATAAAAGATTAGAAGAACTGTAATAATTTTTAATGTTGATGGAAAAAGTTATTTGATTGCTCAACTGAGAATCATTATCTTTATGGCCATTAATACTTAATTAATTATGACTAAAATAATAATCTTTTTGCTATTTTTATATATTTTCTTTGCATCTTGTATTCAAACTCCTCGTACTATTGATCCTGAATTATTCGCTATAGATAGCATAATTGAAACTTACCCCGATAGCGCATTATTTACTTTGGAAGAAATGATGCTGTCTGCAGATAATTTTGATAATTATAACAAAGCATACTACTACGTCTTATTAGCAGCTGCGCAAAATAAGAAAGGTGTTTCCTTGATAGAATCGGATGTCTTAATTGATTTTGCAATTAAAGTTTTAAATAAGAAAAGAGATATGGACTTATTATCCAGAGCTTATTAGTATAAAGGTAGAATATGGTGATAATTAGAAGAACCGGAACAGGCTATTCATGCTTTTCAGAAAGGTATAGAC
>JAJBTS010000217.1 GCA_020860885.1 Bacteroidales bacterium | reverse complement strand
CTTTAGGGGATTTAGGGGCTGAAAGTTCTTTTTAGACATTAACCCTCATGGAAAAAGATCGTACGTTTTTTCTCTTTTAAGCAAAGAGAAAATTATTTTAGTAAATAATTTTCCCGGTATATACTTCATCCCCTGCAGTCATCCTCACTATAGCAACGGTTCCCGCTGTGGATGCTTTAACGGTCAGGCTTCTTTCTCCGGCAGCCACCGGAATTTGCTCTATCAACTGTCCGTTAATGGAATAGATGTACAGGTTCCCATGGGTTTGGGTTTCCGGGATCAGGAGTTGGTTTTCACCTCTTAAGTACATAAAAGGATCGTTTTTCCGGCTTTGTATATCCGGAATAGAAACTTCATCGGTATACTGGACCAAAGGTTGCAAAGCCAGGGAAGTAGAGATCGGTTGTGCCGCATACTCATTGGCGGCTATCCATTGTCCGTTTTCATCTTTCAGCCAGGCCGTATTTGGAGGATTTCCAGTCGTAGAACCTGTATTGTAAATAACGAATTTATTACCGGTTGAATAGTTGATCTTATATCCTATAAAAAATTGTTCTCCCAGATAAACAGGTTCGTCGAACGCTACGAAATGTTCGGTAGGTACGGAATTAATACTTGCCGGATCGTAGGTAAAATCTTTCCCACTGCCGATAGCCCTGTAATTCAGGTACCGGGGAGTAAAGGTCTGGGACGTTAATAATCTTTCCGGCGATTTGTTTCCTGCATACACGGTGATCTCTACGTTGTTCGTATGAGAATATTGCATGGCCGGAATAAAGATATACACACCGTGCAGGATGCTGGTGGTATCCGGACTGAACTTTTCGGCGAATTCGGTTATCTTCCGGTTGCTGTTGCCGAAGAGAAAACCTGAATTAGGCGATTTATAAGTCGTAGTCGCTAATGTATCGCGGGTATTTAACTGCATATTGCTGAGCCGTATCAGTGGATTTTCCCGGTTTGGGTCCAGTCCTGCCAGTTTCTTAACGCCTTTGTTCTGCGGATCCAGGTACGTTTTCAACTGATTACTGGCGTTGTTTGTTTCCCAACCCTTATGCAAAGCGAAGAAGAAATCCGAATTGCCGTTCGGATAGGTATTGAGGCAGGTAGAAGAGCCACCGGTTAATCCTCCGATGATCAGACCCTCCGGACTGAACAGAGGCGAACCGGAAGATCCTCCGTGGGTGGAACCTATTTGCCAGGAAGCTACCCGCCAGTGAGAATCCCTGTCAAAAGGCGACGTAGAAGAAGTGCTCCAACTGGTTAACGTCAATGCGCTTCCTGTGATACCGAACTTTTTTACCCCTCCTCCGGGGTGATGGATATTCGTATATGGCGGTTGGTTGGCTGTCGTGTTTATGTCCCATCCCGCATAGTAAGCATTGTATGTGAGCGGAGGTTTTTCCTGCAATTCCAGAAGAGCAATGTCTTTGTTTTCTATAATCACACGGGGATAGGTAATCGCTGTCGACATGTCTTGTGTCGCTTTCATCGTACTTCCGCATACCTGACGGTTGTAGTTAAAGAAAGTGACTATCGTTCCTGCCCTTTCGATGTAATAATCCATCTCCTGCGGAAATATAGTATTCGGATTCAGACAATGAACGGCTGTCAGCAGGTAAGGAGTTTTATCTTGTCCGGTATTGTTGATCAGCGTTCCGGTGCAAGCCGCAGTCCCGTTGATCATGAGCAAAACAGTAGCGCGTACATTCCGTTCGTCGGTTTGCTCGCAGAGAACATCCGGCATACACCTATAAGCGCTTAAGTCTGCACTGGGCTCCCTTCTTAACATAGGAGATTCCATAATATCCCTGTAGTCGTGATTTACCTCCCCGATAACCAGCCGGGCCGGGTAAGGAGCGTCGGCAGGTTCCGAATATTCGATGATAATCTTATCACCGGATACCGGGCGGATGGGCAACATCCCTGCGGGAGAATTGTTGCGATGATCGAAAGAGCCGATCAGATGCGTATGGTCCGTATTGTAAATAAATAGCTTCCCGCCGGGAGGAATATCGTATTCCGTGAATAACAAATTGAGGGAATAAGCGCCTTCCGAATGGATCCCTACCTGCCAGACTTTCGTCCCGTCTAGTAAGATCGTTTCGGTTCCGTCTATCCCTTTCCGTATATTCGTCATAAATTTGTATGCGAAAGGGTAGTGGGTGCGTAAGTTCTGGCTTTCGAGTCCGTCGGAAATCAATACCGAGTCCCGATCGAAAGACGGCATCTCCACAAAAGGTACTTCCTGGGAATTCCTTAAGGAAAAATTATCCATCAACAGCGGTTTGCCGCCATGACTGATTTGTGCATATACTCCTGTAGCACATACACACAACAGGGATAAAAAGGTTATGATCCGGTTCTTTCGCATATCGGTAAAATTAATTTGTACAAAAATAGTTATTTTATTTTAATAACAATGAAAGCGGGGATGCTGGTTGCGGAGAATAATAACGTTAATCTCCGCAAAAAATGCGGAATATAGGTTTTGTTTGTAAAGAAAAGTGTATATTTACTGTAAAATTAAATATTATAGAATGTTTATTCATCAACATAAAGACTGGTATAACTTTAAGTGGGATAATGAAAAGTTGGTTTCTTTGCTTGGAAATATCCGGCATCGTCAGGGAAGGTTGTTGGGACAGATGGAAAGTCTGGGATTTTCTCTTCGGGAAGAAGCTGTGCTCACTACTTTGACTCTTGATGTGCTAAAGTCGAATGAAATAGAGGGAGAGGTGCTGAATAAAGATCAGGTAAGATCGTCTATTGCGCGTAAGCTGGGAATGGAAATATCCGGCCTGGTGGGTTCTTCCCGTAATGTAGACGGAGTCGTTGAAATGATGTTGGATGCCACTCAGAACTATACTAAGCCTCTGACACACGAACGTTTATTCGGATGGCATGCTTCCTTATTTCCTACAGGTTATAGTGGTATGTACAAAATAGAGACAGGCAAATACCGGACCGGTGATATGCAGGTTGTTTCCGGCGCTATGGGAAAAGAGAAAATCCATTATGAGGCTCCCCGACCCGAATCGTTGGAGACGGAAATGAATGCTTTCCTGGATTGGTTTAATAAAGAAAACTCTATGGATGTTGTGTTAAAATCCGCTATCGCTCATTTCCGGTTTGTGACCATACATCCTTTTGATGATGGCAACGGAAGAATTGCGCGGGCAGTTACCGATATGCTACTCGCACAAAGCGATGAGAGTCCTCAACGTTTCTATAGTATGTCTAACCAGATATTGAACGAAAGAAAGAAATATTACGAAATACTGGAAAATGCACAGCGGGGGAATGGGGATATAACGGAATGGCTGGAATGGTTCTTGCTTTGTCTGGAAAGAGCGTTGGTAAATTCGGAAAATGTTTTACAGGTTACACTGAACAAAGCCCGGTTTTGGGAATTTCATCAGGAAACCCCACTCAATGAAAGACAACGATTGATGCTTAATAAACTTCTGGATGGATTTGAAGGCAAACTGACATCTTCGAAATGGGCGAAAATAACTAAAACTTCTCCCGATACAGCTTTAAGGGATATACAGGATCTGATTTCTAAAGATATATTGCAAAAGGAACAACAAGGCGGAAGAAGTACAAATTATGAATTGAAGTGTTCTTCGGAAGAGTGAGTGGGAATTCAATGATAACATTCCATACATGTGATAAGAACAGGTAATGTTTTAATGGAAGCGTATTCTTGAAAATGCAATAACATTCTAACGGTATTATTCCCGTTGTAGAAAAACTTTTTATCTGCCGTAACCGGATATAGAAATGTATGTATCTGATCCGGATTAAGGATAATTCTCTCATTGCTGTTTTCCGGCTCAATGGCAATATGTATGCGTTGGTTTTCTTCTCCGGCAATAAATACACCGTCTCCGTAATCATGAATCAGGAAGAACGGTTTATTATGGATGAATTCTACAATAGAATCGGTATTGTTTTTAAGGGAAAGAACCAGAGTTATATTTTTTCCGAAACAGATCAACGAATCCGGAGAGTTGTATGCAATTTCCATTTCTGCAGAAAAAGGTGTTTGTTTTTCTTTTATGTTAACTGGTTTCCTGGTGTGGCACGAACAAGTCAATAGGATGAACAGTAGTATGCAAACAGTTTTAAACATCTGATTGTAATTTTAGTAAAATATATTATTCCTTATTATTACATTCATTTGTACATAAGATCTGAGTGTTGGAAGATTTTGCATTGTATTGGATGAAATGAACGAGTAACGCTAAGTTATTTTTATCCGGATAAAAGAACTCTTGTGAAATGAAAACCGGATGAAAGGATTTGTAAGCTTCACTGGGCATAAGCTCGACAGGGTTTTCCGTGGAGTTTTCCAGACGGAGAAATATGCGTTCCGGTTTGTCAACAAAAATAAATTTTCCTTCGTAATCGTGAATTAAAAATAAATCGGCAATGGAAAGGCTCAGAGTAGAATCTGTTGTGTTAAAATATTGAACAGAAATAATAATAGTATCTCCGAAACAAACATTCTCATTATTCTCAATCTTAAACTGAATCAGGAAAGGATTTGCCGATTTTTTAATATGCGGTTTGTTTTTTCCTGTCATACAGAATGTAAAAAGCAGGCTTATGATTATTAAAACATACATCTTTTTTATCATCTTTATCATTTCCTCTATATTCTTCCGAAGTTAATCATTCCTATCCGATTCCACATAAAATTCAAGAGTATTACTTTTAATCTCCAAATTTTTGGGCTTTTGAAATCTAATTAATAGGTGTATTCTGTATGTCCCGCTTTCAATGGAGTCAAGTGAAGTAAAACCGTCTTTGCTAAGCATATCAAAACTAATAGGAATTTGAAAAGAATAAGTTTCATTTTTTTTTTATTTTAATTATTTTAGGGAAGTTTTTACCTGATGAAAATACCAATAAGAAATGATATTGTAATATTTCATTATAA
>JAJBTS010000112.1 GCA_020860885.1 Bacteroidales bacterium | reverse complement strand
ATTATATTTTATTATTTAACCAATAATTTTGTCGTTTTTCCATTTACGGTAACCAAATACACTCCAATAGGTAATTCTGCGTCTTTATTGACTATAATTCCCTGGATATTTCTAACAACATAATCGTCAGTTCCTTTCACAAATACTCTTCTGTTTACCGAATAAGGCTGTAGAGTAGCATCGTCCTCCTTTATATCAGGAATAGAAATAATAGTCCCGCCTCCTCTTCTAACAAATTTCCACGCGAAAGAGGTAAACCCCAGATTGTTCTGATCGTATTCATCCGGAGTTGTATTTTCAGTGGTCGCATTAAGATAACGTGTAATATTATCTTCTTCGACTCCGGAAATAGAATATTGTCCTATTCCAATGTAATTTAATGTCCAGCCTTTGCTGTCATCCGCATTCCCGGTAAGTTGAGTATAATTATAAATAATATCGTCAGCAATATCCGATTTTGTCTGAATCACATTCCCTGTTGCTTTATTCACAAAATTTATACGGGAGTTTGTTAAAACAAGTTTCCATAATTGACTGGCATCGTTTTCCCTATAATCTTCCACTGCTACTTTCATAGCCGAATTCAAAGCAACCGATGCATCTGTTAAACATTTATTGGAAATTCCCTCTTTATTGGTATGAATGGTATACCACACCCAGGTAATATCTGTACTGTATTCCAAATTCAGGTCTGCATATGCAACGAAAGCAAATGCGGAATTATCTCCGGCATAAAACTCTTCATCTACCAACATAATATCATAATCGCGTAATCCTCCCGCATTTGCCTGATGGGCATACACTTCAGCAGCAGTACCTTCCGAGGGTGGAACCGTAACCTTAATGGAATAATACTTCGTAAGAGATCCTTGATTCGTGGCAATTTCAAATTTCGTAGTAGGATTTTCACTAACAGACAAGCAGCGGATTTTCTTATCTTTATCAAAAGTTACATCCAACTTCTTCGTTACACCTGTTTGACTGATAATCACATAAGCTTCTCCTTCTTTCTCGAATCTCCACAATTGACTATTCGTTAATGAAGAACTGATTTTTCGTCCGAACACCCGGTCTCCTTCAATTGTGAACACTCGGTCTTCCCTGTCATTCGCGGAGCCTTTTACCTGAATGTAATACCAAACAGGACTTCCCTCTGTACTAACTTGTGGTAATTGGGCGAATACTTTTTGCTGAAAAGCAACAGTTACAATTACCAAGAGCATTAAAAATTTGTTTTTCATTTTCTCAATCTTTAGTATTTAATTTAACAATGTAAATAGTTTTTTCTTTGAAACAGAAATAATTGTGTTATACCTAAAAAGTCAAAATTAATTAATAATAGGAATTTAAAGGGAAAAGAGTATCCATTTCACTACTTCATACAGAAGCGGGTACCTTTTTCAACTACTTTTTCGGTACTTCCTTACGTCCCGTAAGGATATGAATCTTAAGTATAACAAGTGTCTATAGGATAATAAAAAAAGCCTGTATTTCTACAGGCTTTCGTATTTATTTGCCTGTAATAAGCTTAATCACTAAACTTAGCCTTCAGGAATTCGCGGTTCAGACGAGCAATATTGCTAATAGAAATTCCTTTGGGACATTCCAACTCGCAAGCCCTTGTGTTCGTACAATTACCAAAACCCAATTCATCCATTTTGGCAACCATTGATTTCGCGCGGGCTTTAGCCTCTACTCTACCCTGAGGCAATAATGCCAGTTGGCTTACCTTTGCAGAAACGAAAAGCATAGCTGATCCGTTTTTACAAGCTGCCACACAAGCGCCACAACCGATACAGGAAGCAGAGTCCATTGCTTCATCCGCATCTATCTTAGAAATAGGGATAGCGTTTGCATCAGGGATTCCGCCCGTATTAACACTTACATATCCTCCTGCCTGAATAATTTTATCGAAAGCATTGCGGTCGACCATTAAGTCACGGATTACCGGAAAACCGGCCGAACGCCAGGGTTCAATAGTGATCGTATCTCCGTCTTTGAATGTACGCATATGCAACTGACATGTCGTGATTAAAGAATCCGGTCCGTGAGGATGTCCATTGATATAAAGCGAACACATTCCGCAAATACCTTCGCGACAATCACTGTCGAAAGCGACAGGTTCTTTTCCCTGACCTACCAATTGTTCATTGAGGATATCCAGCATTTCCAGAAAAGAAGTACCTCCTGAAATCTGATTTAGTTTATACTCTTCAAAATTACCTTTGGCTTTAGGACCTTTCTGCCGCCAAACTTTTACAATTATATTGATATCTTTATCCATGACTTTTTATGCTTTATAATTTCTTTGTTGACGTACAACAAATTCGTAATCAAGCGGCTCTTTGATAAGTTCCGGCTGTTTATCTTCTCCTACGTATTTCCAGCAAGAGGCATACGAGTAGTTTTCATCATCACGTAAAGCTTCACCTTCGGGCGTCTGGTACTCAACGCGGAAGTGACCTCCACAAGACTCGTTGCGGTTCAGACCATCCAACGCCATCAATTGCCCTATATCGATAAAATCAGCAACGCGTAAAGCTTTTTCCAATTCTACGTTTAACGTGTTAGGATCTCCGGGAATAAATACATTGCTCCAGAATTCTTTTTTCAGATCTTTCAGCTTAGTCAATGCTGTCTCTAACGATTCTTTAGAGCGGGCCATACCCACAAGATCCCACATAATATGTCCTAGTTCTTTATGAATAGAGTCTACAGAACGTTTTCCTTTAATACCCATCAGAGTAGCAATCTTATCTTCGATCTCTTTTTCTGCCTGCGCAAATTCGGGAAGGTCCGTACTGAAGCGTGGAACACGAATCTGGTCGGCCAGATAGTTCTGAATCGTATAAGGAAGTACAAAATATCCGTCGGCCAAACCCTGCATCAACGCAGAAGCTCCTAAACGGTTCGCTCCGTGATCAGAGAAATTCGCCTCTCCGATTGCAAACAATCCCGGGATAGTAGTCATTAATTCATAGTCAACCCATATACCACCCATCGTATAGTGGGTAGCCGGGAATATCATCATTGGAGTTTCGTATGGATTATCGTCTACAATTTTCTCGTACATCTGGAATAAGTTTCCATAACGGGCTTCAACAGCTTTCAATCCCAAACGGTTGATAGCATCAGCGAAGTCCAGATATACGGCCAATCCTGTATTACCTACACCGTAACCGGCATCGCATCTTTCTTTTGCAGCACGTGAAGCCACATCACGGGGAACCAGGTTCCCGAAAGCAGGATATCTTCTTTCCAGATAATAGTCTCTGTCTTCTTCCGCAATCTGGGTAGGTTTCAATTTACCTTCGCGTATTGCCTGGGCATCTTCAATTTTTTTAGGAACCCAGATACGTCCGTCGTTACGTAAAGACTCCGACATCAAAGTCAGCTTAGACTGAAATTCTCCATGAACCGGAATACAAGTCGGGTGAATCTGGGCAAATGCCGGATTAGCAAACAACGCTCCTTTGCGGTAACACTGCATAGCTGCAGAACCGTTCGAAGTCATTGCATTTGTCGATAGGAAGAAAGTGTTACCGTAACCTCCTGAGCCGATCACTACCGCATGAGCCGAAAAGCGTTCTATTTTTCCGGTAACCAGGTTACGCGCCAGAATACCTCTTGCACGACCGTCGATAATTACCAGGTCCAGCATTTCGTAGCGGGTATACATTTTCACACTTCCTTTATGAATCTGACGACTCAATGCAGAGTATGCACCCAACAACAACTGTTGTCCGGTCTGCCCTTTCGCATAGAAAGTACGGGACACCTGAGCGCCGCCAAAAGAACGGTTATCCAACAAACCGCCGTATTCACGGGCAAAAGGAACACCTTGAGCCACGCATTGGTCGATAATGCTGTTGGATACTTCAGCTAATCTATACACGTTAGCTTCGCGGGCACGATAGTCGCCCCCTTTAATGGTATCGTAAAACAAACGGTACACCGAGTCTCCGTCGTTTTGATAATTCTTTGCTGCATTGATACCTCCCTGTGCTGCGATAGAGTGGGCACGGCGGGGAGAATCCTGAATACAAAAATTTAATACATTGAAACCTAATTCTCCTAAAGAAGCAGCAGCGGAAGCTCCTGCCAGGCCGGTTCCAACAACAATAACATCCAGACGGCGTTTATTAGCCGGGTTCACCAGTTTCTGGTGATTTTTATAATTAGTCCATTTCTCAGCCAAAGGGCCTTGTGGAATTTTTGCTTCTAATTTTGTCATAATCTACTAAAAATTAAATGAAGTTGAAACTAAAATTAAATTCCCCACCAAACAGTTCCATCGATGAACGCTTTGATCGTGAAGAAGATCGGAACGACTGCAAAACCAATCATGATAATAGTCGCAACGACATTTGAAATAAATTTCATACGAGGATACCATGTTTTATTATTCCATCCTATAGTATGGAAAGCACTCCAGATACCATGAGTTAAATGGAACCAAAGAGCTACCAGCCAGATAAGATAAATCAACGAATACATTGGATTAGCGAACAAACCGACAACAGGATCTGCAATCTGGGTAATCGCTCCATCTAAATGAAATAACTCTGAAAACTGCATTTTGTACCAGAAGTTCCACATATGTATAATTAATCCTATTAAAATGATTAATCCTAATACATACATGTTTTTAGCAGACCATTCGGTTTTTGTTTTATTGGCAGACGCATACTTATCCGCACCTCTTGCTTTTTGATTCTGAAGTGTCAGGAGAGTTCCATATAAAATATGGATAACAGCTCCGGCTGCAATAACCAATGTTCCGATGATAGCATACCAGTTAGCTCCCAACATCTCACCGATCCAGTTATAAGCCTCTGTTGAAAACAACAGCACCAAATTCATGGACATGTGAAAAAGCAAAAACAAAATAAGGAAGATACCGGAGATACTCATGATAAGCTTCCTACCAATAGAAGAATTAAATAGCCAATACATAAAAT
>JAJBTS010000203.1 GCA_020860885.1 Bacteroidales bacterium | reverse complement strand
GTATATTACTTTTATATTGCTCAGGCTTTAGCTAAACAATACCATGTAATATTGTACGACCTCAGAGGACATGGACTCAGTGATGCTCCTTTAAATGGATACGACCTGGAGTCTATGTCTCTGGATTTATTAAGTATATTGGACTTATTTAAACTATCTAAAGTTAATGTAACCGGATATAGTTTTGGAGGATTGATTGCATTGCATACAGCTCTTTATTATCCGCAGAGAATAAATAAACTGGTTATTATTGAATCTCCTGATTTGAACGATGGAAAATCCAGACCTCTACTGGATGGTTATAATAAAGATTATTTGGATCAATATTTAAAAGAACTATCTTTATCCACCAGTTTGGTTGCAAGCCGGCGAAAAGTTAAGAAAAATCATATGCAAGTACAGTTCCTATTTGAAAAAACAACACTTAAAGCGGATCTTATGAAGGATTTGGATCTTTTTGATAGGATAGAAAAAAATCCTCTTCCGCATGAAACTCTTTTGTTGTATGCACAGATCACAGAGTGTGAAAATGCGGCTTTATTTTTGCATCAGAAAATAAAAAAATCCAGGTTGTTTTTTGGAGAAGGGGATCATAGTATTCCTGTTCAGAACCCAGGTTGGATTGTGGATAAAATGTTTGAGTTCTATCAGGATGATAAAGCTGGAGAATATTAATAAAACATACGATAATGGAACCCCTCTTCATGTATTGAAGGGAATTGATCTGGAAATCCATAAAGGAGAGATGGTGTCTATAATGGGAGCATCAGGTTCTGGTAAGTCTACTTTACTTAATATTTTGGGAATTCTGGATACCTATGACACAGGTGATTATTATCTGGATGGATTGTTAATTAAGAATCCAAGTGAGTCCAAAGCTGCCCGGCTAAGAAATGAGATGATCGGATTTATTTTCCAATCGTTTAATCTGATTAGCTTTAAGAATGCAATGGAAAATGTTGCACTTCCGTTGTACTATTTGGGAATTAACCGGAAAAAAAGGAATCTGATAGCATTAAAATATTTGAAAGCGTTTGGTCTTGAAAACTGGGCTTATCATTTGCCGAATCAACTTTCAGGAGGACAAAAACAGAGAGTGGCTATTGCTCGTGCATTAATTACTCAACCTCAAATTATATTAGCAGATGAGCCGACGGGAGCTCTGGATAGTAAAACATCGGAAGAAGTAATGAAAATTCTTCGTGAAGTCAATAAAGGTGGCATCACAACAATTATCGTTACTCACGAACAGGATGTCGCTGATGCAACAGACCGGATTATACGTCTGAAAGATGGAGTTATAGAGTCCATTGAAAATAAAATGATCAAATAGGTCTTTTTTATGATTGACTTAGATAATTGGATAGAAATATTCAATGCAATAAAGAAAAATAAATTACGTACGTTTCTCACCGGATTTTCTATTTCGTGGAGTATCTTCATGTTTATTACTTTATTAGCTTCCAGTAATGGTGCGAAAAATGGAGTAATGACTACTTTCGGAAGCAGGGATGTGAATAGTATATCTATGATGGGACGCGTAACATCTATTCCTTTTCAAGGACTTCCTGACAATCGAAAAATTGAATTGGATAAGAAAGATTTTGACCTCATAAATGAACATATAGCACAGAAAGAATTTATTTCACCTATTATTAATAAAACCGTTACTGCTAGCTTTGGTAACAATTTTACCAATGTACGGTTTGTAGGTGTATATCCTGACTATACCAATATTAATGGTATTAAAATTAAAGAAAAACAGGGGCGGTTCTTAAATGATATGGACATAGAAGAGAACAGGAAAGTAGCCGTCATTAACCAACGCCTTAAAGAAGTTTTGTATCAGGATGAAGATCCTGTAGGGAAAAATATAATTGTGAATAAACTTCGTTTTACAGTGGTGGGTGTATTCGAAGAAACTTCTTCTACCAATATAGAGAAAGCATATATTCCACTTACTACTTCTCAATTATTGTTTAATGATGGATGGGGATATACAAGTCTGGCTTTTACTGTTAAAAACTTAAATACGGAGAAGAAAAATGAGGCATTCCTGAAAGATTTGAGAAAGAAAGTAAGTCTTTTGCACCGATTTGATTCCACAGATGAACAGGCTCTCACTTTTTCCGATCAATTAGCTGTTTATCTTCAGACATTAGGAATTTTTAATGCAGTAAATGTTTTTATCTGGGTAATCGGTATAGGTACCTTGTTTGCTGGTATTGTAGGGATCAGTAATATTATGCTTATTACAATAAGGGAACGTACAAGAGAGTTTGGTATCAGAAAAGCTTTGGGAGCGACACCACGTTCGATATTAAAAAGCATCATTTTAGAATCGGTAATAACTACTTCGTTGTTTGGCTATCTGGGTTTGTTTTTAGGAATAGGAGCCAGTAAACTCTTTAATTCCTTTTTGGAAAATAATAGAGAATTGTCGTCTTTGGCTTTGTTTCAGAACCCTTCGATTGACATTTCGATAGCTATAGGAGCAATGGTGCTTTTGATTATAGCCGGGGTTTTAGCTGGTTATTATCCTGCAAAGTTGGCCGTTAAGATACCTCCGGTAGAGGCTATGAGAGCCGAGTAAGAATATTAAATTTATTTAGATAAAAAAGTGTTTGATTTAGACAGAATACAGGAAATATGGGTAACAATATCCAGAAATAAAGTAAGAAGTTTTCTTACTGCTTTTGGTGTATTCTGGGGTATATTCACATTGGTAGTAATGATTGGCTCCGGGGATGGATTGGAACGTGGAGTTATGGAAGGAGTTAAAGGTTTTGCTACTAATTCCTGTTTTTTAGGATCTGCTCCGACAAGTATAGCCTATAAAGGATTTCAAAAAGGACGTACCTGGAACATTCATAATAAGGATATTGATAACCTTTCAGATTCTATTCCGGAAATAGAAATTTTATCTCCTATCTTATGGGGTAGTCTAACTAATAATAATGTAATCTATGGAGATCAAACGGGAACTTATCATGTGAAAGGCTTATATCCGAATTATGCGAAAATAGAAAAGCAGCAATTGTCTTACGGCCGTTTCATTAACGATATAGATATTCTCAAAAAAAGAAAAGTATGTGTTATTGGTACTAAAGTATATGAAAAGTTATTTCCACAAAGAGATAATCCTATAAATAAGAATGTTAAGGTGAATGGAATTTATTATCAGATAATTGGGGTAACCAATGGAATTTCAGACATCAATATTGGAGATAAACTTGAAAGTTCTGTTCTGGTTCCTTTTTCGACGTTACAACAAATAAATAATCAGGGTGATATCATTCATTTCATGGCTGTAGTCTCGAAAGAGAAAGTATCGGCAAAATATATTGAAGATAGAATTAAAGAAGTGCTGAAAAGTACTAATAACATTCATCCGGATGACTATCGTGCTATCTGGAGCTTTAATATGGAAAAAGAGTATAATATGTATATGAACTTGTTCGACGGAGTTTCTATTTTGATTTGGATTGTAGGTCTGGGCACTCTTATTGCAGGAATAGTGGGTGTGTGTAATATTATGCTGGTTACTGTAAAAGAAAGAACCAAAGAGATTGGAATACGAAGGGCAATCGGGGCTCAACCCCATACAATTATAATCCAAATTATGATGGAAAGTATTGTCCTTACAGCCATTTCGGGAATTGTTGGCCTGTGCATGGGAGTGTATGCTCTGTATCTGGCTGATATTTTCTGGGTTCAAAAGCAAGAGAATTTATTTATTTTGAATCCTATGATTACATTTAGCCTGGCGATATTTTCTCTACTCATTTTATTAATTAGTGGATTATTGGCAGGAGCTATTCCGGCATCAAGAGCATTGAAGATCAAAGCAATCGATGCAATTAGAGAAGAATAAAAGATAGGTAAAACAATATATAGCAGATATGAAAAAGATTGGTCGTATTATTTTATTAATTATAGCTGTGTTAATAGTATTGGCTACATTCAAATTCCTTTGGGATGAATCCCGTCCGGAAGTAACGGTTTATGAAATTGTTACTCCACAACGAGGTAATATAGAAAGTACGATTGTTGCGACCGGCAATATAGAGCCCAGGAATAAGATTCTTATTAAGCCTCAAATATCCGGAATTATTTCTACTTTAGTAAGAGAAGCCGGTGATTTCGTTCAGAAAGATGATATTATTGCCACTGTTAAGGTTACAACAGAAATGGGGCAGTTGAATACAGCCGAATCAAGGCTTAACCTCTCGGAAATAAACCTGAGTCAGGTAAAAATAGAATTCGACCGGCAAAAAATGCTTTATGATAATGAAGTTATATCCCGGAAAGAATTTGAATTGGCTGAAACAGAATATCGTAGGGCTATAGAAGAAAGGGATAATGCGCAGGATGCATTGGATATTATTAAGTATGGTGTTGCAAAAAAGTTTAGTCAATTGAGCAATACTCAGATTCGTTCTACTATTTCAGGAACCATATTGAATATTCCTGTTAAAGAGGGGAACTATGTTATTCAATCCAATTCGTTTAATGATGGAACCACTATAGCTGCTGTGGCAGATATGACCGATTTGATATTTCGGGGAAATGTAGATGAAACAGAAGTCGGATTGCTTAAAAATGATATGAATGTTAATATCACAATAGGAGCTATTACTAATGAAGTATTCCAGGCTCAGATCGAATATATCTCTCCTCAGGGAATAAAAGAAAACGGTACAGTATTGTATGAAATAAAAGCTGCCTTAAATCCTCAGACTTCTTCTCATATCCGGGCGGATTACAGTGCGAATGCAGAAATCGTAATTGACGAGGCCCGGAATGCCATTATAATACCGGAAGGATCTGTGGAATTCGAAGGTAATGCTGCCTATGTTTATGTATTACGCACGGAAAATCCTCAGAGGTTCGATAAGAAAGAGGTAAAGTTAGGTCTTTCTGACGGAGTAAATATTGAAATAATAAGAGGATTATCATTGGAAGATAGAATCCGGGGTATAGAAA
>JAJBTS010000152.1 GCA_020860885.1 Bacteroidales bacterium | reverse complement strand
GAACAAGGCTTACGGGACGAGAATCTGATTGAGGAAGATCTGATTGATACGGAGATTCCATTTACCGATGAAATTCCTGATGCTGTGCGTGAAAACCAGGAAGAAGACCGCCCTTTATACGATGAAGAAGGATACAGAAGAGACCTTGTATAAAGTCTATTAATTATATATAAATAACCGAACTTCTTTTTCAAATTAAACAATAACGACTATATTAGCAATCTAATATCACGGAAAAGAGTTAATTGTATGAAGACAGAAAAAGAAAAAATGCTGGCAGGTGAGATCTATGACTGTGGAGACCCTGATTTGCTTTCTCGTTGGCACGAAGCAAAAAGGTTACAAAAAGAATATGCTCAGACGGATTCACGTGACAGGGAAAAACTCAAAGTCATATTGGATTATCTGCTGGGATCGCAGGGAGAAAACGTTTGGATATCCGCGCCTTTCTATGTAGACTACGGAGAGAACATCCATATTGGAAATAATGTGGAAATTAATATGAACTGTGTATTTCTGGATTGTAATAAGATCACCATAGGCAACAACGTAGGTATTGGACCCGGAGTACATATTTATGCTGTTACTCATCCTGTAAATCCGGCTGAGCGCCTGGGAAAAGATCATTTCTGGAAATCATTTACAGCTCCGGTTACATTAGGAAACAATGTATGGATCGGAGGAGGCTCTGTTATTCTACCGGGAGTAACCATAGGAGACAATACGACAATAGGCGCCGGGAGCGTAGTTACCAAATCTATTCCGGCCAATTGCCTGGCGGTAGGTAATCCCTGTAAAATAATACGTTATCTGGATGAATAAACCGTTCGTAGTCCTTCAGTGAAAGAGTTCTTTGCTCTCTACATTTTTGAAATGTTTAATGAATGTCACAAACAAAATAAGGTTAATATCTGTTATACCTGTAGTTAAATAAGAATTTTAAAAATTTAATTCAAATATTAGTACGTTATGGCAAATTTTAACAATTCATTAAAAAGCCTTGTGAATCAACAGATGATTGCCAAGGCAGCAAGAACAGTAGACGAGAAAGAATCGAATATTTCAACCGCAGTTTCAACCATTATTCCCAGTTTGTTAGGAGTCCTTCTTACCAAAAAAGGTCAGTCTCCTCAGGTAGAGAATATATTAAATGAAGCAGGAAACCTTAATATCATGTCGGAAGTTGAAAATCTCTGCGAAGAAAGACCTAGCGAAGATCAACGTAGAATAGGAGATGATTTCCTGCAACATCTATTAGGAGATAAAGCTGCAGACTTCACCAATCCTATTGCCGATAAATCCAATATCTCACGGGTAGCCACCAACCGTTTGATCTCAATGATCGCTCCTATCGTAGCCGGATACCTGGGAAATAAAATGGTAAGGGAAAACTGGACGAAATCTCAACTTTTCGCAGAAATAGATAAAGAAAAAAATGAATTCAAAGCTGCAATTCCTGCTGGCGTAATCAAAGCTTTTGATCTGGAATCCATTTTAAATACAAATCCTGATAAAAGAGAACCGGAAAAAGCGAACAATAAAAGTTGGATCATCTGGGTAATTCTTATTATTCTTTTGTTGCTGTTGTTTTTAGGATGGAGATCTTGCAACAACAGGGACAATACACAAGTCACCAATCAAGCGGTTACTACCACTACCACAGTTCAGCCTGCTGATAGGACCGGAGCAGTTAATCCGAATGACAGAACAGAAACGGTACAACCTGTAGCCACTACAACCTCCCGGGAACTTACCGAAATGAATCTTCCTGACGGATCCGTAATCCGGGTGTATAAAGGCGGCGTTGAAGAAGAGATGATAAAGTTTATGGAATCGGACGATTATAAAAACGCATCCGACAACGATTTAAGAGATAAATGGTTCCAATTCGACGATATTGCTTTCGAATTTAACAGTGCGACCCAGTTAAAACCTGAATCGGAAAGACAGTTAAACAATATCGCGGCTATATTAAAAAGCAACAAAGATGCAAAAGTAAAAATTGCCGGCTTTGCCGATAGAAGAGGATCTGAAGAAGCTAATATGAATATTTCCGAAAAAAGAGCAAAAACAATTGAAAACATGCTTGATAGCAAAGGAGTAGGTTCTCAGGTTGTCAGAACTCAGGGATACGGAGACGAATATGCTAAACACAGCGCATCCGCATCCAACGAAGAAAGAGCTGAAGATAGAGATATTGCTTTGCGCTTCGTTAAACAATAAAAAGAAGCGACATCCTATAAAAGGAGGGTATCCAAAAAGAACTTTCTGCCCCTAAATCCCCTGAAGGGGACTTCTTAAACAATTGAATATCAATTAGCCCCCTTTAGGGGGTTGGGGGCCAGACGATGAGATCATTTCTTTTTGGACATCCTCTTTTTTATTTTTTATCTCTGGCCCATAAAAACTTAATATATCTAAAAACCGACTGAAAAAATATTTTTAGAGAAAATATAACTACCTTTACTCTCCGTTTTATTCAATACAATTACTAACTATGGCTTTCTCTTTTAAGAAGAAAAAAAAGTATAATTTAGGACTAGCTTTGAGTGGAGGGGGAGCACGCGGTTTTGCACATCCCGGAGCAATAAAAGCCATTGAAGATTCAGGCCAAAAACCTGAAATAATCGTCGGAACCAGTGCCGGAGCTCTAGCAGGGGTACTTTACGCAGATGGATATACACCGGAAGAGATTATCAGTTTATTTATCGGAACTGAACTCAAAGAATTTGCTGAGATACAGATCCCTAAAACAGGGATATTCGGCACACAGGGATTTCGTAAATTCCTTAAAAAACATCTTCATGCTAAAACATTCGAAGACCTGTCTATCCCTCTTAAAGTTGTTGTTACAAATCTCGATGAAGGAAAAAGTGTTGTATTTCAAAAGGGACCACTTATCGAACCTATCATTGCCTCCTGTAGTATACCTATCATATTTGAACCGGTGTTAATAAATGGGGTAAGTTACGTAGACGGCGGTATATTCAAAAATTTTCCGGTATCGGTTATTCGTACCGACTGTGAAAAAGTCATTGGAGTAAATGCCAGTCCTATGGTATCCAAAAAATACAACAAAAGTATTCTTCAGATAGCTGAACGGTCTTATCATTATATGTCGCGCAACAATACACTTCTAGACCGTAAATTATGCGATGTATTGATTGAAATGGAAGATTTGATCTCTTATAAAACATTTGATATAGAAAATGCCAATAAGATTTTCAATATTGGATATGAACACGGTAAAAAAGCTCTACAACAATGAAAAAAGAAAAAATATTAATTTATCAGGTTTTACCGCGCCTCTTTGGAAATGATAATCCGAATCAAATACCTCATGGAAGTATCGGGGAAAACGGATGCGGAAAATTTTCAGCATTTACCGAAAAAGCATTGAAAGAAATTAAGAAGATGGGATTCAACCACATTTGGTATACCGGTGTGATAGAACATGCTACCCAAACAGATTATACTTCTTTCGGAATCCGCAAAGACCACCCGGCAGTGGTAAAAGGGAAAGCTGGATCTCCGTACGCTGTCAAAGATTATTACGATATCGATCCTGACCTCGCCGACGAGGTTCCGAACCGCATGTCGGAATTCGAAGAATTGATAGTGCGGACTCACCAGGCAAGGCTAAAAGTAATTATTGATTTTGTTCCCAACCATGTTTCACGCCAATATCACTCGGACTCCAAACCTCAGGATATTGAAGATTTAGGAACCGATGACAATACGCATGTTTCGTTCGATATAGAAAACAATTTTTATTACATCCCGGGACAAGCTTTTCAGCCTCCTGTGAATTGGGAGCAGGACGGGGATATTTACGAAGAATTCCCGGCTAAAGCTACGGGCAACGATTGTTTTTCACCTCATCCGGCTATTGATGACTGGTACGAAACCATCAAGCTGAATTATGGAATTGAATATCTGAATAACAAGAAACAGCACTTCTCTCCTATTCCTGAAACCTGGAAAAAGATGTTTGAGATTTTGCTTTTCTGGGCGGAAAAAGGAGTTGACGGATTTCGGTGCGATATGGCAGAAATGGTTCCTGTCGAATTCTGGAATTGGGCTATCGGCAACATAAAAAATCAATTTCCGGGGATACTTTTTATTGCTGAAATTTATAATCCCAAGCAATACAGGAATTACATTCATAAAGGCAAGTTCGATTATCTATATGATAAAGTCGGACTGTACGATACTTTAAAGCTGGTTATTAATGGCATAGAACCCGCTGAATATATTACTTACTGCTGGCAGGCGGTAAACGATATACAATCCCATATGGTAAATTTCCTGGAAAATCACGACGAACAAAGAATTGCATCCGAGTTTTTTGCAGGAGATCCTTTCAAAGCTCTCCCTGCGCTTGTTGTTTCGGCAACTATGAATACAAATCCTTTTATGTTATACTTCGGACAAGAATTAGGTGAGCCGGGAATGGATGCCGAAGGGTTCAGCGGATGTGACGGCCGCACGACTATTTTTGATTACTGGAGTATTCCTTCCATTATTAATTGGAGAAATCAAGGTAAATACGATGAAGAACAACTAACAGAATCTCAAAAGAAATTACGCCAGTTTTATATAAAGGTTTTGCAACTCTGCAATGAAAGCAAAGCTATCTCACAGGGAAAGTTCTTTGACCTTATGTATAAAAATTTCTGTAAGCCTGATTTTAATACCCACCGGCAATACGCTTATATGCGGCATTATGAAGACGAACTGTTGCTTATTGCGGCTAATTTCGAAAATTATCCTGTAGATATCCGGGTTTATATCCCATCGGATTGTTATACCTGTTTCGGATTAAAAGATTTCAGGATTACGTCGGCAAAAGATTTGCTTACGAATAAAAAATATCCTCAAGAATTGATTTGCGAGGCGGATTATCCTATTCACATAGAAGCAAACAGCGCAGTGATCCTTCAATATAAATTAGATATATAATAAATGGTATAGAAAAAAGTAAAAGTTTTATCCTTATTAT
>JAJBTS010000062.1:2140-5010 GCA_020860885.1 Bacteroidales bacterium | reverse complement strand
CAATAATATAGACGAAACTTTTTAGGGAGTGTTACAAAAAAGAGAGATTGCCGGAACAATTTTCCATATTTAATAAGAAAAGATTAAAAAAGCAGTAATTATCCTGCAAAATTCAGTCCTTTCAATTCCTGCCACTTACCCCGGGTAAAATCGGGAATCTGTACTGGGATATTGCTGTTTTTCACAGAAATCTCAGTCAGTTCCACAAGAGAAGACCATTCTGCTGCATCGTAAACATCCTGATCTAAAGGTAAGCCGTTTTGCAAGCAATAGATTAACCGGTAATCCATTATAAAATCACGAGCCCTTTCTCCGCAAACAGCTTCTGCTTTTTCACCTATGTCTCTCAGGAAAGGATGCTTATATTTCTCCAGCAATTCATTCATCTCTTCAACAGAAAGTACATAATCCGAATTTGGATAAAAAGCAAATTGTTTTACCGGATATTTTTGAGTATATCCATTGGTTCCGTTGAGGAGGTGAATACGACTATAAGGGCGAGGATTAAAAATATCATGCTGGATGAGTATCGTTTTTCCTTTTTCCGTATAGATCAAGGTATTATTCATATCCCCCAGGCAGTATTTGTACTGAGCATCCGGAGAATCCTGTCCGTAAACTTCCCGGGCATATAAAGTCATGCCTACGGATTTTGTCGACATAGATACCAAATGATTCATTTTATCTCCGCGGTGGATATTCAAAACCTGGCAAATAGGGCCTAAACCGTGTGTAGGATAAGGGTTTCCTGTATGTTCTATATTGTATTGGGTTTGCCAGTTGCCACCTCTACGCATTCCGAATTCATTGGAGAGAATCCTTTCACGCAGGTCATGGATATAAGCTCCCTCAGCATGCAGGATCTCACCAAAAAGACCTTGCTGAGCCATATTCAAAGTAGTTAGCTCAAACGCATCGTAGCAGCAATTCTCGAGCATCATACAATGTCGTTGTGTTTTTTCAGCAGTATCGACTAATTTCCAGCATTCAGACACAGTGGTAGCAGCCGGAACTTCCACCGCTACATGTTTCCCACATTCCATAGCATAGGTTGCCATAGGAGTATGAGTTTCCCAATCGGTACAGATATAAATTAAATCGATATCCTCTCTTTCACAGAGAGTTTTCCAGGCTTCTTCGCCTAAATATTCTTTAGCTTCGGGTTTGTTATATTTTATAAGAATTTCCCGGGCCTGAATTACATTCAACGGAACAATATCGCACAATCCGCTGATTTCCACATTTTCCATATACATGAAACGTTGGACTGCACGAATGGCTCTGACCCCCAGGCCAATCATACCTATACGTACATATTGGATGGGCTCGCAGGTTAGTCCCAAAACACTTTTTTGCCCGGAGGAAGCAGAAGGAGATTCTAATGTATTATATATCATGAAACCTGACCTAATTACGTCTTAAACGATAATTTTTAACTCCTAAATTTTTATATGTTTCTACCAGAGCATTTTCATCGTTTGTGATAACCAATAATTTATCTCCGGGATTAAGTTCCGTATTTCCTTTAGGAATGAAATATTGACTGCCTCTTTTCACCATTACTGCTAAAGTCTGATCCGGAAGAGGCATATCCATCAGACGGTTTCCTTTAGCCAGTATATTTTTATTTAAAGCTATTTCTGTCATGGTAGATTTGATGTCTTCTGAAAATTCAACATCAAAATCCTGAAAAGTAGTATAATCCTCTCCTTTCTTGGCCAATCCCAGCCAACGAGCTACCTGAGTCAATGTTGTTCCCTGTATCAATAAAGACATCAGAGTTATAAAAAAGACAATATTAAATATCAATGGCGCTTTTTCCAAACCGGCAGCTAACGGTAAAATAGCAAAAATAATAGGTACTGCTCCTCTTAGTCCGACCCAGGAAACAAACAGTTTCTCATTAAATTTCATTTTTGGGAAAGGAATTAAAGAGATAAAAACAGATAAAGGACGTCCGGCAATAATCATAAAAAATCCGATAATAAAGCTGAGTAAAGCCACCGGCCCCAGATCCTTTGGATTAACCAACAAGCCTAGTGTAAGGAACATAATCATCTGACTGATCCATGCCAGTCCGTCAAAGAAACGAAGGGAAGACCTCTTATGTACCAGTTTTGAATTACCGATTACCAGCCCGGCAAGGTAAACAGCCAAATAGCCGTTTCCTTTCAAAAAGTAAGTAGCTGAAAAAATAAATAGTCCGAATGTACAAAGTAAAATAGGATACAAAGAATCGTTATCCAAATTAATTTTATTGATGATAAAAACAGCTAACCTGCCCAGAAAATAACCGGCGACGATCCCGATAGAAAACTGTAGAAAGAAATCCAATACAGCTTTCCCATATTCCGGGCTCCCTGTTCCTGAAGTGCTGATCAACTGAATTATTATGATGGTTAGCATATAAGCCATTGGGTCATTACTCCCACTTTCCAACTCTAACAAGGGTCTCAGATTCTTTTTCAACCGGACCCCTTTTCCCCGCAAAATTGAAAACACCGAGGCGGAATCCGTAGAAGACATTACCGATGCCAGCAATAAGGCTTCCAGAAAGGAAAGATTGAGCGACGGAAAAAAGTATAAACATAAAAAGTAAATAAACGCTCCGGTAATAAAAGCGGTAAGCAACACCCCTATGGTCGCCAGAATAACCCCCTGAGCTGCCACAGGCTTTATATCCTGTATCTTTGTATCCAAACCTCCGGAAAACAGAATCACACACAGAGCAACCGTACCTATAGCGGATGCTATATCATAATTATGAAACTCTACTCCTATGCCATCCGTACCAAAAATCATTCCTATCCCCAGGAATAATAACAAGACGGGAACTCCAAAACGAGACCCGGCTTTGGTAGCCAGCAGAC
>JAJBTS010000062.1:0-2130 GCA_020860885.1 Bacteroidales bacterium | reverse complement strand
ACTAATAAAAAAATAGAATCGATATAAATAATAAAAATAGCTCTGTAGATATATTCATACTTTAACTGAAAGGAGTTTACACAAAAAAGAATCTCATTATTAGCCGAGAATTCATGCAAAAATAATAAAAAATAAGCAAAATATGAACTATCTTTGTTGCTTAAAAACAAATATAATTAGAATTAATCATGGAAAATATTGAAAAACGTTACGAGAAAGTACCCATCTCCATCTTTTCTGATGCTGATATTGCTTCCGAATTAATCGCAAAACAAGTGGCCAACCTGATCAGAGAGAAAGAAAAAGCGGGAGAAATGTGTGTATTAGGACTGGTAGCCGGTTCTAGTGCCGTTGGTGTATATGAATGCCTGACTGCTCTTCATAAAAATGGAGAATTAAGCTTCAAAAATGTGATTGTATTCAATGTAAATGAATATTATCCGATAGAAAAAGACTCTTACCAAAGTCATTACCGCTTCTTATACGAATATCTTTTCGATGAAGTAGATATTCTTCCTGAAAACATCCATTTAATTCCGGGTGATCTGGACCGCAATCAGATTTCTGAATTTTCAGAACAATATGAAAAGTTAATTACGGAAGTAGGCAGAATTGATTTGTTATTGCTGGGACTGGATGGACGTGGACAGCTTGGATCTAACGAACCCGGTTCAATGTTCTCTTCGCGTACCCGCTTAATTACGATGGACTATTCTACACGGATGGGAGCTGCAAGTACTTTCTTTGGTGAAGAAAATGTACCTGATCATAGCATTACTATAGGTTTAGGAACTATCATGGATGCCAAAAGGGTTATCCTGATGGCATGGGGAGAAGGCAAAGCAAAAACAATACGTAAAATAGTAGAATGTGATGTAACCGAAATGGTGCCCGCATCTCTTCTACAAAACCATCCGAATGCTTCTTTCATATTCGACACTGCATCGGCTGCAGAATTAACAAGAATCAAAACTCCATGGTTAATCGGTCCGGTTACATGGAAAGACAAGTTAATCAGAAAAGCTGTATTCTGGTTGTGTGATAAACTAGACAAACCCATTCTTAAATTGACAGAAAGAGATTATAATGACAGCGGTTTGGGAGAACTCGTTTCTCAATACGGACCTGCCAATAAGATCAATATTAAAGTATTTAACGATTTACAGCACACTATCACCGGATGGCCAGGAGGAAAACCGAATGCAGATGATACCACCCGTCCTGAAAGAGCCAATCCATTCCCTAAAAGAGTGGTTGTGTTCAGTCCGCATCCCGATGACGATGTTATTTCTACGGGAGGAACATTAGCCAGACTTTCTGAGCATGGACATGAAGTGCATGTGGCTTATCAGGTTTCCGGTAACATTGCTGTTTTTGACGATGAAGTTACCCGTTTTCTGGATTTCGTTAGAGATATTGCCCCTCTTTACAATTTTGATGAAGAAAAAGCACAAAAAGCTTATGAAGATACTCTTCAGTTTTTCAAACACAAAAAACCGGGAGAAATAGATCTTCCTTATATAGCTGCCTGCAAAGGAGCCATCCGTCAGGGTGAAGCGCGTGCCGCCTGTCGTTACTTAGGGATTCCGGAAGAAAGAACTCATTTTCTAAATCTTCCTTTTTATGAGACCGGAACTGTTAAGAAAGCGCCCATCAGTCAGGCCGACGTAGATATTATCATTAAATTGCTTCAGGAAGTTAAGCCTCATCAGATTTACGCTGCAGGAGATTTATCAGACCCGCATGGGACTCACCGTGTATGCTTTATGGCTATCCTGGAGGCTCTCCGTCAACTTAAAGGAGAAAAATGGCTGGATGATTGTTATCTTTGGTTGTATCGCGGTGCATGGCAGGAATGGGATGTAGCTGAAGTTCAAATGGCAGTTCCTTTAAACCCTGAAGAAACCCGCATCAAACGTATGGCTATCTTCAAACATCAATCCCAGAAAGATCGTCCTTTATTCCCGGGAACAGATCCTCGTGAATTCTGGCAAAGAGCAGAAGACAGAAATAATGCCACTGCGGTTACTTTCGATAAATTGGGTATGGCTGAATATCAGGCGATGGAATTATTCGTTCGTCACCATTTTGAAAAAGAATAGTCTTACTATCGATCTATAAATACAGCCC